>CAYMDZ010000001.1:0-17520 GCA_964389355.1 uncultured Muribaculaceae bacterium
GCAGGTTTATAAAAACAACGCCGGCACCATGATGGACCGCAATCTCGGCGCGACTACTGCGACGGCAGGCCAGATCAGATCTCTGGGACTTCTCTATCAGTGGGGAAGGAAGGATCCGTTCCGGAACTCAGCTTCCCCCAGCACCAGAGAGAGCAGCAGAACAGCTTCTGCCACGACGAATTCTAGTTCGTGGAGCACAAGCTCCTCCGATGCGACTCAGGATCTGGCGAGGACAAATCCTATGACTCTCTATACTGGCAATGGTATGCCAAATGGCAGTTGGGCTTCTACAAAGACTGCCTACGACCCGTGTCCTGCGGGATGGAGAGTCCCTGACGGTGGAAAGTCCGGAATCTGGGCAACGGCAGCAGGCCAAACAGGAAATATAGAAATCGCCAGGTCATCAGAAAATGGTCTAGATTTCAGCAGTACGTTTGGAAGTGGATCAACCACCATTTGGTACCCTGCAGTAGGTTTCTACAACGACAATGGCACTTTGTGGGACACCGGTCTCTACGGCGACTACTGGTCAGTAACTCCTTTGGGTGATAGCCATGCTTACTTCCTTGACTTCGGTATAGGAGGTGCAGTCAATCTTACGCCGACCCACCACCGCAGATGGGGACAGGGAGTCCGCTGCATGAAGATCTGATTTTAGTGGACAGGGCGGAGTCTTTTCTCCGCTCTGTCCGTCAGTATATACTAAATAAGAGAGTGACCGAAATGATCGTCACTCTCTTTTTGATTTGCAGACACGTGCCGCGGATTATTCTCCGATGCGGGCGGCGGCGTCCTTGTAGTATTTCTGGTTGACGAAGACGTCTTCCTTGTATGGATTGATGTGACGCTTCCTGGCCTGGGAGATGATGTAGCCGAGGGCGATGATGTTCACGAGAAGTGCGAGGGCGCTTATGACGGTCATCATAGTAGGGTCGGCGTTCACGCTGGTGCCAGCCTCGATGCCGTTAAGCGTGCCGTCAGCATAGAGCTTCGGCAGGGTGCACCATTTCGTGGCCATAGTTCCGTCCGGGAAGACTGCCTGGAAAAGCGGGAATACCTGAGCGAACATACACCAGATGGCGAGGGTGTTGGCGCGGTTCATAATCCATCCGCCCCTGTTCCAGCAGAGAGCCGCGATGGTAGGAGCGAGCAGAAGAGCTACGCCGCAGTACCACGAATGCGTAGGCAGACAGTTGTAGGTGTACGCGAAGTTCCAGATGTCGTAAACCACGATGTAAACCCAGGTCATATCAGGCCAGAGCATATCCTTCTTGTCCTTTGAAGAATATACGCTCCACCAGGCCGTCATGCAGAAGATGTTCAGAAGTCCTGCGATACCGTTCATTACATTGTGCCAGCCGCCGTAGAGCCATACCTTTTCAGGAGAGAGGTACCACGCGTACCAGCCTTTGATGGCGGTCTCGAAGTCCGATGCCACTGCGATCAGGATGTTGATGGCGACGATGATGAACGGGAACGGTTTGAACCATTTCTGCTTGCCGATGCCCCATCCGTACTTGATCATCATGAAGCCGATACATCCGGTAAGGGCCGCGTAGAGCTTGGCATAATGGAACCAGCCGTTCATATAGACGTAAGTCTGGTTCTTGAGCGCCCATTCAGCTCCGGTGTGCGCACCTATCTGGATGGCTGCGAAGTAAATGGTAAGAGCGACCGGAATCACGAAGAACATTACGGCGCCGCCGAATTTGGTCCTTCTGGCAAATTCGTTCAGAAGGATAAGTCCCAGAAGGACTCCGAGCATGGCCAGCCACTGATAGATGGCCATATCTCCATAAACGTGAAAAAACATAACTTGAATTGGTTTAGTTTTACTATAATATAGATTTAACTATTTGATGTTTAATGTTTTTATTGTCGTTGTCGTTGTTGCCGGACAGGGCAGAGACTTTTCGCAGCGTTTGCCCGTACAGGGTCGCGAAGCGACAGCGGAGAAAAGACTCTGCACCGTCATATATTATCGTGCAGAAGGGCGGACAGGGCGCGCGCGGCGGGAGAGGAGGGCCCACAGGGCCCAGACTGCGGTGAGGGTGAGCGACATCGGCACGCCGACGGTCAGGAGCTCCTTCAGGAACACTGCCGTGCCGTCCGCCACGGTGAAGGCCGTGAAGAACGGATACTGCCAGGTAAGTTCACCGTTGATGATGTGATCCACGATGAGCATCACGGTTCCGCCCCAGAGCATCTTCTCCAGAGCCGGTATATTGCGTTTGAGTACGGACGCGCTCTCGCCTGAAATCGAATTTCTGTTATGACGGCGATAAACGGTGGTGGCTATCGCCTGAGCCATAGGTACCAAAAAACAAGACATATAATGATTCTTTATTTATTCTGCTTCTATTTGTTTGATTTCCACTTCGTTGCCACGAAGCAGGACGGTGTTTTCGCTGCCGCAGCGCGGGCAGACCTTGGCATAGGTCACGGTAGGGTATTCCTCTCCGCAGTCCTGGCACAGCGTGACGGCGCCGACGGTGTTCACCTCCAGCGCGCATCCGTGCATCATCTCCTCGTCTTTCGCCACGGCCCACTTCCAGCAGTCCTCCAGGTAGTAGGGGATTACGGTGGATACTTCGCCTATGTCCATAACCACCTTGCTGACCTTCGTGCAGCCGTGTTCAACCGCGGTCTTCTTCACCTCGCGAATTATGCTGAATACTATGCCGAGCTCGTGCATCGCGTTACTTTTTACACTCGCCCTTCTTGATGAGTATTCTCATATTTCTCTTGTGGACATACGGAAGAAGTGCGCTGACCTTGTCCTCGGACTTGACCATCGTGCTGCATTCAGGGTTCTCCCTGTACAGGTGGATGGCGTCAAATGCGCATTTGGTCGTGCAGATGCCGCACCCGATGCACCTGTTCGGATCCACCACGGACGCTCCGCACCCCAGGCACCTCGCGGTCTCCTTGCGGACCTGCTCCTCGGTAAGCGTAAGATGGTATTCCTCGAAAGGCTTCCTGTCAGTGGCTTCGCCCGCAGTCTGTCGTGAAGAATTGTCGTATGACTCCACCACGATGTCGTCCTTGTTCAGTTCGATGAAATCGCGCCTGTTGCGTCCTATCGTCATATGTCCGTGCTGAACATAGCGGTGCAGGGATTCCGCGGCCTCCTTGCCGGTGGCGATGGCATCGATCGCGAACTTAGGCCCAGTAAGGCAGTCTCCTCCCACGAAGATGTCCTCCTGAGCCGTCTGCAGGGTGAGCTTGTTTCCCACAGGGTAAACGCCGCGGAAGAACTCGACCTTGCTGCCCTCGAAAAGCTTTCCTCCCTGAACCGTCTGGCCGATGGCGAAGATCACCATATCAGCCTGCAGTTCAATGGTCTGACTTTCATCATATACAGGAGAGAACTTGTGCTGCTCATTGAATACGGAAGTGCATTTCTTGAACCTTATGCCCGTGACCTTGCCTTCCTGGCCAATGACCTCCGCAGGTCCCCAGCCCGGATTGATAACCACGCCGTCCGCGCGGGCCTCGGCCCTTTCTTCAGGAGATGCCGGCATAATGTCCTCGGTCTCAAGTGAGAGCATAGTGACTTCCTGTGCGCCGCTGCGACGGGCCACGCGCGCCGCGTCTATGGCCACGTTGCCGCCGCCGACCACCACGACTCTGCCGGACAGAGTGCGCGCTCCGGTATTGGCCCCGTGAAGGAAGCTGATGGCGGTCTCCACGCCCTCGAGGTCTTCGCCCGGTATGCCCGGAAGACGGCCCGACTGGCAGCCTATGGCTATGTAGAAGGCCTTGTAGCCCTGTGCGCGGAGTTCGTCGAGGGTCACGTCCCTGCCCACTTCGACGCCGGTCCTGATCTCGACTCCGATCTCGCGCATAATGTCGATCTCGGCGTCAAGCACGTCCTTGCCAAGCTTGTATGAAGGTATGCCGTAGCGGAGCATACCGCCCGGCTTCTCATTTTTCTCGAATACGGTAGGGTAGTAGCCCATCGTAGCCAGATAGTATGCGCAGCTCAGGCCTGACGGGCCGCCGCCTATGATGGCCACCTTCTCCTTCCAGCGGCCCCTGTTCGATGCGACCACGATCTCCGGAACGAAGCGGTGTTCCTGATTCATATCCTGCTCCGCGATGAATTTCTTCACCGCGTCTATGGCTACAGGCTGGTCTATGGTTCCGCGCGTGCAGGCGCTCTCGCAGCGGCGGTTACAGATGCGGCCGCACACTGCCGGGAAAGGATTCTCGCGCTTGATGAGCTCGAGCGCCTCTCTGTACTTGCCTTCGGCGGCCTTCTTCAGATAGCCCTGAACCGCGATATGGGCAGGGCAGGCCGTCTTGCAAGGTGAAGTTCCGCTCGGATAGCAGTTGATCCTGTTACGGTCGCGGTAATCTTCGTTCCACATCTTCTCGCTCCATTTGGTGGAGTCAGGCAGCACCTGGCGCGGGTATTTCTGTTCGCCGTGTGTGGTGCAGAGCTTCTGTCCGAGCTTGACGGCTCCGGCAGGGCAGTATTCCACGCACCGGCCGCAGGCCACGCAATTGGCCTTGTCCACCTTGGCCACATAGGCGCTGCGGGAAAGGTTAGGCGTGTTGAAAAGCTGCGAAGTTCGAAGGGCGTTGCAGATTTTGACGTTGCAGTTGCAGATGGCGAAGATCTTGCCTTCCCCGTCGATGTTGGTGATCTGATGCACGTACCCGTTGGCCTCGGCCCTGCGGAGAATCTCCATAGCCTCGTCGTAGGTCACTGAGCGGCCGCGGCCCGTCTCCACGCAGTAGTCCGCCATATCGCCCACGGCGATGCACCAGTCCTCGTAGTCGTCCGCGCAGCCCTCGTCGAGCTTCTTGCGGCCGTAGCGGCAGGAGCAGATGGACGCTCCGATATGCCCTTCGTATCTTTTGAGCCAATACGAAATGTGCTCTATGTCGATGGACTTGTTCTCCATCGAGATGGCCTTCTCCACAGGGATGACGTGCATTCCTATGCCGGCGCCTCCCGGAGGAACCATCGGGGTCACGTGCTCGAGCGGAAGGAATGTCATCCTCTCGAAGAACATCGCGAGCTCCGGATGCCTGTCCATCAGGTCCTTGTTCATATTCGTGTATTCTGCCGAACCCGGCACGAAGAGCGGCACCCAGTACCACCTGTCCTTGCGCCCGTATTCGGCGCCCGGAACGGGACCGTCTGCGGTGTATTTGTCGCCGTAGTCGTATTCGAGCATTCCGAAGTATGCCAATTTGTCCAGCAGTTCGTCGAACTCCGCGTCGGTGGCGGTGTAGTGCTTCTTATGGTTCCATTCCACCAGCTGCGGATAGCTGCGGTGTTCCCTGACCTGCATGAATTTGTGGGAGATGACGTCGAGCAGCAGGTCCAGAGCGGCCTCGCGGGTCTTCGCGTCCATCTCGTCCTCGAAGATGCAGGCAAGTCCCCAGTACTCAGGGTCATCTGTGGTGACGCCGTGTATCTTGGCCGGGATCCTGTCGGTTACCTTTTTGACGAACTTCAGAAGTTTCGGATTGGGATTCGCATCCCCCTTGTGCTTGGGGATGAATTTGGTTGACATTTCAGGCATATCGGTTATCGTTTAGTTGTTTTTCCAGCTGTTCACCTCGTCCACGAGCCAGTCGGCGAACTGCTCCACGCCTTCCCCGGTGCGGGCGCATACGGGTATGACTTTGGCCCGGGGGTTTCTTTTGTGTATGTTTTCGATGCAGCGCTCCATAGAGAAGTCGAAATAGGGCAGCACGTCGATCTTGTTGATTATCACCACGTCGCAGATGGAGAACATCAGCGGGTACTTGAGCGGTTTGTCGTCGCCTTCCGGAACGGAAAGTATCATGGCGTTACGGCAGCTTCCGGTGTCGAATTCGGCCGGGCACACGAGGTTTCCGACATTTTCCAGTATGGCCAGGTCTATCTCCCCGAGCGGAAGGTTGTCCAGGCCCTGACGGGTCATCTCCGCGTCCAGATGGCACATTCCGCCGGTGTGAAGCTGTATGGACTCTATTCCGGTGGCGTTCTTGATCTTCACGGCGTCCACGTCGCTGTCTATGTCGGCCTCCATCACGGCCGTGCGGACCCTGTCCTTTATAAGGTTTATGGTGCTGATAAGGGTCGTGGTCTTGCCGCTGCCCGGAGACGACATAAGGTTGAGAAGGAACACGCCCTTCTTCTTGAGGTCTGCCCTGAGGGCGTCGGCCTGGCGCCCGTTCTCCTCGAAAACGCTCTTCTTTATCTCGATTACTTTGACCTCGCTCATAATTTGTATACGTTAAGGCCAATCTCTTCGCTGTAAACCCTCTCCACTTCGCCCCCGAAGTCCTCGATGAAGAATTCCCCGGCTCCGCTCAGGTGAGCGGACAGAAGGTGTCCTCCCAGGGTGGTGTAGTCCCTGCGGCCCGCCACGATGTGAAGGTGCAGGTAGGTCTTTCCGTCCAGGGTGGAGATGTTTCCCAGAAGGCTCGCGATCTCCATCTGTTCGCGGAATTCCCTGTCTACGTATTGTTTGGTGGCAGGATCGAAGAATCTCAGGGTCATCCTGTCTATGGCCCCTATACCGGAAATGCTCCCCGACCTGATGTTCCTTTCGGAACAGAAGGCCAGGAGAGCATCCGTAATCTCAGTATGATTGTCTATGCTGAGGGTATATTTGCGGTCGGTTTGTCTGTACTTGTACATAATACAGACAAATTTAGCATAATTATTTGTTTTTTACACATCTAAGCTGCATTCCGCATTCGCAGTGCGCGTACATAAGCAACAGGCGGCCGTCCGGATAGGTCGTATTGAAAGTGGTTCCAAGTGCGAAGAACTGCAGGCTCGGGGACGTGGTGTCGTTATATTTATACAGGGTTGAGGTGGCGCAGTAGGTAATCGCAGGCTGTCCCACCAGCGTCTGGTCGTTTGTCTTGGCCTCGGTGATGGCGGTATTTAAGTACTTGCCTGCGGCGGAGTAGCCGAGCTTCATGCGGTTGCCGGTAAGAACGAAGTTCCATCCGAGGGCATTGGCCTGCTTGACGGAGCCGTACTGGGTATCTGTATCCCAGAAGAGGGCGTTCTTGTCGGTAACGGCTTCGGTCTCGCCGTCAGCCTTGTTCGAGTAGCCGCAGAGGGCGATGTATTCGGCTCTGGTAGGCACGTGCCAGCCGTTAGGGCAGATGCCCTGCGCTCCTTCGAAGGTGGAGGCGTTGTCCTTGGTGACCTCCTGTCCGAAGATGGCCTGGCAGTCGTACAGGTAGCCCTGCCTGGCGATTACGGTCTCGTCGCTTGATGCCGTGGCTGTGCCGTCCACGATGGTGTAAGGAGCCCAGATGTGAACGTCGGTAGCGGCAGGGTCGGTGGAAACGGTGTATCCGTCAGGGACATAGCGCATCGGCTGAGACATCCAGACAGAACCGTCCGAGAAGGTGACGGTGGTGTATTTCTCATTCTTGTAGATGAAATATCCGTCGTATTCGGCGAAGTCGATGTAGGTAGGAACGTCCGGTGCGATCTCGCCGCCGTCCTCCCAGTTGGCAATCTCACCTGAAATGCTTACTGACAGGTCGTCAGGAAGAACCTTGGCGTTGATGGTGTACTGTCCGCCGGCGTGAAGTTCGGTGGAGAGCAGTTTCTGGCTGAGCACGTCTCCGGTGCTGAGGGTCACGGCGAGCCTGAGTGCTACCGTCTGAGGCACTACGATGAGGGCGTATTCAGAATCGGCGCTGACCTCGCACGCCTTGACGGTGATTTCCTCGGAAGTTTCGTCTACCGTGGCGGTAAGGGTTGAAAGGTCGATATCGGCCGTAGGCTTTGCTCCTTCGAGGGTTACGGCAGTGATGTCCGCGCCGGCCTGGTTGTCAACCTTGAGCACCAGCTTGGTAAGAAGATGCTTGAAAGGCACGGTGACGGCCTCGGATGTAGGCGTAACGTTTTCCTTGACACCGGCTATGAAATCCGACGAACTGATGCCCTCGCTCTGGTCGGCCTGCACGCTGAATTTGCTCGGCGTTCCTGTGCTGACATAAGGGTAATATGCGGTAAGGGTGGATTCGGTAAGGGACTCGGAATACCATTTGAGGGTGCCTGTGAACACGCCGTCAGCGAAGGTAAGCTCCTGATTCTCAGCATAGGCGCCATTTTCCTGAGTGATCGTGAGACCTATCTTGTCTCCATCCTCGAAATTGGTGTCGGTGGCCTTCGTGATGACCGGGGAGATCTGAACGAAACTGATCTGTTCAGCCTCATTTTTCTCGCAGGCGGCGGCAAGAAGCACCAGACCGGCTGCTAAGACATAAACTTTTTTCATATCGTACTTTTAAAAATTATAACCTAAACTTAACATATTTGCCAGCTGACCGTTACGGTGTCCGACAAACCTTATGTCGTATCTCACATAGATCCCGCGCGGGAAACTGTACCTGACGAACGCCTCCGCCGGCACTTTCAGATCTGTCTTCCACTCCCGCATCGCTTCGTAATACTCCTCGCAGCGTGTGACCGCACCTTCGGAATCCTCCCAGAACCCTTTCTCCAGGCCAATGGCGCCTCCCGCAAGCAGTCTGCCTGTAAGAGGAATCTGGCCGTGCAGACGGAGTCCGACGCTCTGAACCAGCGCCGTGCCGGTTTCGGGATAAATGACGGAAGCTACAGCTTCCTGCCTTCCGTAGGAGATCTGTGCGCCCAGACGCTTTTCTTTCTGTATGCCAATCCTTTCCCATCCCAGAGACAGGCCGGAGCGCCCGCGGGCGAGAATCTGCGTGCTGCCGTAATTGAGCGTGGTGGTGATGCCGTTCCCGGTGATGTCTTCCAGAATGTTCTCCCTGTTCCGTTGAACGGACAGGCTGCCGTGCAGGCTGAAGATGTCAAGGAACCTGTCACGGGTGATCGTGTATGCCAGACGGCCGTCGAGCAAAGAGGTGCCGTAGTTATACCAGATCTTCTGCTTTTCGCCTGTTTTTCCGGAGTTAAGGCCCGCCGCCAGTTCGCCGTAGAGCCGGCCTTTCTGGAATTGGAGCGCCAGGGTGTGGCCGTTCTCCTGGACAGGGAAGCGGTCAAGCCCTGTTTCCTTAAGGTGGGTGGATGTGTTGTCCCAGATGTCGCGCGTCCCGTAGAACAGGCCTTCGTCCAGAAACGCGTAATATACGCCAGAACTTACGCCAAGCTCTTCCGCGCTGATGCTCTGGGTGTTACGGCTATAAGTGTAGCTAAGACCCAGACGCCTGTCGCCGCGGTGCCAGAGGATCGCAGGGCTGACCTCCATAGCCATATAATAGGTAGTGTGCCTGAGGTCTTTTCTTTTCGTATAGTTCTGCGCCTCGTAGGAGAAACTGCCTCCTATGAGCCAATCTTTACTTAAGTCTATGCTGATGCCTCCCATAAGGGAATAGACCTGGCGGGTTTTGTTCCCCGGAGTGAACTCGTAAATGTCCACAGGGTAGTATCCCGGAACGGCGCTCATACTGCCGGAGGCCCCGTACATCTGCGTGTTTTCGAAGGAGAAGTCCCCGATAAGGGAGAATCTGTCCAGATACGAGGTGCCGCCGGCCTTCGCGCCGGCGTTCCATTTGGAGTCTGCGTCGAACGGGTCGTGATAATCCCCGAAGGTGTATCCTCCGGTAAGCTCGGCGCAGGAGAAGCTGTCTTCTATGGAGCGTATCCAGTTGATGTTCCGGCTGTCTTTCCAGGAAAAGCGGTCGAGTCTGGTTTCGTAAGTCTGGCCGAAGGCGGAGACGAGCGAAAGGAGCAAAGCCGGCAATATGAACGATAACCTATTCATGGAGAGACTGTGTTTCACGTTCATAAAAATCGCTTGTCGAGTTGTTCGTGTCCGTGAGGACCTCGAACCCGCAGATGGCGCTGGCCTGTTCGTCGGTATTTCTGAACAGTGTATGGCCGTTGAATGGACCTGAAAAGTCCACTGCGCCGGCATCTACCGCGCTTGGCAGGCGTTTGCGGTTGTTTCCGTTCTTTTCGAACACTTCCACGCCGTCCATTACCCACGATGCGGGGAGCTTGACTATCTTTTCCGAAGTGGAGCCCGGTTTCTGGATTATGACGCCGTCCTCCTCCAGGAATTCCTGTATGGTGGTCCCCTCCGGGGCTTTGAAAATCACAGCGGCCGGGGACTGCATCGCGAAAGTGTAGGCATTGGCAATTCCGGTTTTGATGACCACGCCCAGGATGTGGTCCTGACGGATGTTGCTGCCCGGGGCGGGGTGGTATTTCGTGTTCGGAAAGTAGGATGCGTTGTAGCATACGAAGTAGTCCCCGCGGTCCAGGTTGACTGACTGCGGATAGCTGGACGCGTGGTTGATGGCCCCGTAGATTACTATAACCGCGTCTGCGCCAGGCTCCAGCGGGAAGGTGTGTCCGTCGCCGCCTATCTGCCAGATGGCCTGGACGACGGGGATGAAGTTCTTGTCTTCCTCCCAGACGTTGGTGGATATGGACCTGTACGGATCGACAGAAGCAAGGCACAGGCTGTCAAGGTACCGCGTCTGCGAACTGTTGTTATGCAGAATTACGTAGGAGTCGTACTGGTAGTTGCCCTGCTCGGGGTATCTGGTGCATCCGCCGCAGTAGATCTCCTTGAACACGATGTTTCCGGCCTTGGAGACGCTCAGCGCAAGTTCCGCGGTGGCGTTTTCTTCTCCTATTATTATGCGGTCCAGTGTCCCGTTATAGATGTATTCGCCATAAGTGCAGCTGTATGCGGCGCGGTAGCTGTCCTTCGGAAGGGTCAGCGTGAACAGTCCGTCACTGTCTGCGGTGCAGGTGAACGACAGGTCGCGGGTGCGGCTGGAGACGCGAAGAACTCCGTCGCTCAGGGCTTCCTGCGGGAAGGTTTCGGGGTAGAGGGGCTGCACCGTGAGAGTCCTTTCCGCTTCCGCCCACGGGTTCTCCGTTCTCAGATTCAGGCAGGAAGTGAGGCTCAGACACAGAAGTAAAGTAAAGACTGTCTTTTTCATATCTTGATCCTGCAGGTTAATCCGTAATAGAATGACGGGGTGAATATGGCGCCGACTCCGGTAGCCATGGATTTGACATACATCCTGGAGTTCGTGAAGTTGTTCGCGAAGAATGACAGGGACACCTTGTCACCTATCTCTTTGGTTATGCTCAGATTGGCAGAGCAGTAGAATCCGTAGCCGTCGCGCGCGAACGTGTAGGCGTTGCCGGATTTGATGATAAGGTTCGAGAATTCCGGAAGGGCCGCTTCGGCGTCGGTGAAATCGTGTATCTGGCCGTCCGTGTCCATATATTTGATCGGGCGTATGGCGGTGTAGCCGTTAGCGTCGTAGATGCTGCCTCCGGTGGGTTGCGTGCCGTCGGCGCTTACGTTGTAGGCGTATTCAGCGCCCTGATAGACAGAAAGGTTCCTGGAGCGCTGCAGGAGCGAGGTTTCCAGTCGGCAGGTGATGATAAGGCGTGCCTGGGGGATGTGGGTGATGGCGGTCAGATTGGCATTCAGACTGTGGGTCTGCTTGCCGTTGAAGGTGTAGGAGGTGTTGGCCCCGTTGGCATAGATGCCGATGTACTGGTACGAGCGGTTCGGGAGCGAGGTGTGTGACGAGCCGCTGCGGTAAAGGTACGAGAGCGTCTCGTCCGCGTAGTAGGAGTATGCGTAGGCGGCGTCCAGCCTGATGCTCGTGCTGAGCGGTTCGATCTGCGGGAAGTCCACGGTAAGTTCTGCGCCCGCGCGGTGAATGTCGGTCCCGTTCGAAGGCATCTGCGATTCGAAGAAGGTCCGGTCGGTCACGAGCGTCTCCATAGCGGTCCAGAAGTCGGAATCCCCGCCGCGAAGGTAGACGGTGCCGGTCTGCGAATCCACGCGTATCTGCGGGTCGGACGGGACCTTGTAGCCGGAAGGCAGGGTGGAGATGCTGTAGGAAAGGGGAGTATAGACGCTCTGCAGGGTATAAGGGTCGCGGGTGAGGTTGTAATAGCCTACCAGGGACACGGAAGTCTGGCCGATGTTGAAGTCCAGCCCGAGCTCGGTGTTGTAGCTTTTCTGCCAGGTGAGGTCCTCGTTATAGAGGGTCCTGTAAGGCTGCGTGTAATAGACGTAGGATGCGTCCTCGCCGTGAGAGAAACTGAAGGTGAGGATGTCGCGGTATTTCTGGACCGGGAACAGGATGTAGTAGGAAGGCAGTTTCTCGCTGATGCCCCAGCCGGCGCGCACGGACAGATCTTCGGAGATCTTCCAGCGGGCGTTGAAACGCGGAGACAGGCTGCTGATGTCCCGGTACTGCGTGCCCTTGACGAAAAGGTTTTCCATACGCAGGCCCGCCATAATCTCGAGCGAAGTCGCGCCTATGGGCAGCGTCAGGTTCTCCTCGGCGTAGAGTGAAAGGTTGTGCATAAACGGATACTCGCTGTAGTCGCGCGGTCTGAATCCGTTCGCGCTCACCGTCGGGTCCGTGTAATATTCGCCTTTGCCCACGTTGCCGTTTGCCTTCCACTGGACGCCGGCCTTGAACTTGCTGCTGAGGTCGTTCCATTTGCGGAACCATTCGTATTTGAGCGAAGCGGCGAGGTCCAGTTCCCTGGAATCCACCGCCAGGTCGGAGAAATAGCTTTTAGGGAGTCTGTCAGCCAGATGGTATCCGGCCAGGGTGGAATGTACCGCAGGCAGGGTCGAAGCCGATGAACTGTAATCGCGGGTGCGCGTGAGGTTGTCCTGGAAATTGACGGACGATTCGAAATTCAGGTTCGTTATCCACGGCTTTCTGACGGCCCAGGTGAGGTTCGCGTGGGCACGCAGGGCATTGTCGCGGCCCTTGCTGTAGGTGCCCACGTAGGCGTCCGGGTCGTTCTCGCTGTTCATTCCGCCTATATTGGCACTCAGTCCGCTGTCCAGGTGGAGGTCGCCTGCGAATGTGTTCGTGTAGGTGGCGGAGATGCCTCTGCGGGTGTAGGAGGTGTAGGGCGAAGAGAGCTTCTGCGTGGCTCGGGTCCATTCGGCGCTCAGGTTCAGGATGCCCCTGTTCTTCTGAAGGTCGATGCCTTTCGAGGCCGATGTGAGCCAGGTGCGCGGATTGGCAGAGAAGGTGATGTTCACCGGGGTTACGCCCTTTTTCGTGTGGATGCGCACCATTCCGCTGTTAAGGTCGCCGTATTCCGCTGACGGTACGCCGGTTATGACTTCTATGGACTGCACGTTTTCCGTGGAGATGCTTCTGGTGGAGGCTCCGGACATCGTGCCGAACGACGCGTTCCCGCCGATTCTCACTCCGTCCACTTCGACTGCCGTGCCGAAAGCCGCATTGCCCGCGCTCGACCCGCTGCCGCGAAGGGTTATGATGTTGTCGGAGGTAAGGTCGGGATTGACGGTTTTGCCGCCCGGAAGAAGCGCCGCGATGTCGGTGATGTTCGACATCTGCATATGCTCCAGTGCCTTGGAGCCGAACTGAAGGGAGGTGTTGAGTCCGTCCCTGTCCCGTTGTGCGGTGACCACTACCGTCTTGAGTGCCAATGTATTGGGCGCCAGCTTGACCTTCATCCCTTCGATGTCGCGCGAAAGCGTGAATTCCAGCTCCCTGTCGGCGTATCCAAGACACGCGAAGAGAAGCGTCACCTTACCCCCGTCTATGCCTTCGAGGGTGAAAAAGCCCTTGTCATCGCTGACGGTCCAGATGCCCGTGCCCTTGACGTTAACTCCCACGCCCACGAGCTCTTCGCCGCTGTTCGTGTCGGTTATCTGCCCGCTCACGGCGAAATGCAGCCCCCGGGACTGGCCCTGAAGACTGAATGAGGCTAAAAGAAGAATTATTGTCAGGATGGTGAAATTTCTATTCATCACTTTTGTCCGTTTTGCGGGGGCAAAAGTAGAGAATTCACCGGCTGTGGGGCATCACTAAAAGTTGGTAATTTTCAGCGGGTGCATCCTTATTGAAGAAGGTGCGTGTCCTGATTCCAGGAGGTCTCCCGGTAAAGGGAATTCAGGGTAGGCCAGTACGAGCTTGGCAGGTACATACTGATGCCGTTGAAGGTGTCCGGATTGATGGTGGTGGTGATGAATGTAGGCGTGGCGGCCTTGTAGAGCACAAGCCGGGAGAGTATGGCGTCTATCTCGGCGAGTTCTTCGTCACTTGCCCCCATCTTTGCGATTATGTCGCGGAAGTCGTAATGGTAGATGTAGGAGAAGTTGTAGCTCTGCACTGAACGGGGATTTACGGACAGGACGGCATCCGGATGGGCGTCGAAGATCTTTCTGCAGGCCCTGGCGAGCGTGTCCATCTGCGAACAGTCGTAAAGGCCTACGGTAAGGTAGCTGGAAGATGCCAGCTTGTCGTAGAAATCTTCGCATGCTCCCTGCAGGTCAGGGGTTTCCGAAGCCAGAAGCCGGCTGGCGAGAGTGTGGTAGTTGTATCCGTAGCTCATAACTTCGGTAGGGGATGCGATGATGTAGTCGACTTTGTCCCTGAGATCGTAGGTGGTCTCGACTCCTCCCATAAGGCAGCAGTCGAATATGATGTAGTTCAGGTGCATAGGAAGCGCCTGCGCAAAGTCCTTTACGTCAACGGAATAGGAGTTCGAAGACGAACCGTCGAACTGCGCACCTATCCACGAGGGAGAGATCTTTTTCACCGGGGAGGCGTCTCCGCTCCCGTAGCTGTAGCCTGTCGGAAGCCAGCCGGTGGAGTGGGAACTGTACAGAAGTCCGTATGAGGACGCCGGAAATTCATTTTTCACCGTGGTAAGGATCTCCCGTATCATATCGGCGCTTACCATGATGGCATCTGTCGGCCAGGTCTTTATGGTGTCCCTTACGACCTGTCCGTAATGGTCATACATATGGTAAATTACGGGCGCCGTGGGTGTAGTCCAGTCAAAGTCGCCTCGGGCGTTGTGCTCGTAAACTATCAGGGCCTCCCTGTCGTTCTTGGCCGGAAGATAGCCTTCCGCGATCTGGGAGATGTTGTTCTTGATGTCAGAGGACAGATTGTTGTAGCCTTCGCAGCAGACTATCAGCACTTTGGAATAGCCGAGCCCTTCGACCCCCTCCCTTCGCGCGGTGCTGTGATCCGTGTCGGGGAACGGCGTCAGTTCCGAGCAGGAAACCGCCGCCGCCAGGCCCAGGGCCGCCAGTATAACCTTGAAATTCAGTATGTTTTTGAGTGTCAGTTTCATATAAGTCGCGCGCCTTCAGCCTCCATATCTTCGAGAGCCTTTTCGTGGCCTTTTTCTTCCACGTATGCCAATGCCGCCTTGACGACGTTAACCTTGAAACCTGCCTTGAGAAGGTCCAGAACGGTGTTTTTTACACAGAATTCGGTGGCTATGCCGCAGACGTAGATGTCGCTGCAGTCCATAATTCCAAGCACTTCCGTCAGGCTCTGTCCTGCAGGGTTCATCCCTTCGGCGCCGGAATACTGTTCCGCCTTCGGATCGCGCCCCTTGAAGAAGGTCAGGTCCTCGTCGGCGAATTCCTGCAGATCGGCGTGGATCTCAGCTCCGCGGGTGCCTTCCACGCAGTGTACGGGCCAGTCGCCCCCCTGTCCGGTGAATGAGCAGTGGTTCCCGGGATGGCAGTCCCTGATGAACAGCACGGGCGGCACGCCCCAGGAATGCTGCCTGTGGGCGAGAATGAATTTGCGGCATTCTGCCACGGCCGTGTCGGCGTTCCGGCAGGCCAATGAGCCGTCGATGAAGTCGTAAAGCATATCCACGACCACTATTGCGGAATTTCTGGTCATGAGGTTTTCCTTTATATTTTAAAGTTTTCGATTTCTTTTACCAGGCGCTCGATGATGGAGAGCTTGGTGTTCAGCAGTTCGTCGGAGATGTCCACCTTGTAGAAGTGAGGGTTGATAAGACGCCTTTCGCTCTGTGACAGGCGGGACAGACGTTCGTTGTAGAATGCCTTTTTCTCGAAGATCGAATGTTCAGGCACTATCCTCCGGCCGTTTTCAAGCACCTGATGCTGAAGCGGCTGCGCGGTGTATTCTCCTTCCGTGAGGGTCTTGTATTTGTATCTGTCGAACTCGTCGTAAATGGTGATTGTCTTGCCTTCCGAGAGGGCCTTGTCCGTGGCGTCGCCCCTAAGGCAGGTGACGTCCAGCTTGAACACCTCTTCGGGGTAGTTCTTGCTGATGCGCCAGGTGATCTGGAACCCCGGATTTATCATCTTCGCGCGGTCCTCGGACATCTTCATCACGTTCTGGCCGTCCAGGGCCACGAGCTTGTAGACGTTGCCGAAGCACGGGGCGTTCTTGCTGGTGGCGATGGCGTCGCCCACGCCGTAGCAGTCAATGCAGGCTCCCTGCCTCTCGAGGTCCGATATGAGATATTCGTCCAGGGAATTGGTGGCGAAGACCTTGCAGTTCTTCATTCCGTTAGCGTCCAGGAGCTTTCTTACCTCTATGGAGAGGTAGGCGAGGTCGCCGCTGTCAAGCCTTACGCCGTAGCCGTAAGGGTAGGAGTCGTCTATGCCGTTCTCCCTGAAGGAGCGGATGGCGTTGAGCAGGCCGCACTTGAGGGTGTCGTAGGTGTCGATGAGAAGGATAAGGTTCTCGCCGCGGTGTGTCTTGATGTAGGAGTCGAAGGCCTTGTGCTCGCCTTCCACGGTGCAGCCGAAGGAGGTCACGAAGCTGTGCGCCATAGTCCCGGTGCTCCCGCATCCGAAGATGTTCCCGGTAAGGACGTTGCTGGTTCCCGCGCAGCCGGCTATGACGGCTGCTTTGGCGCCGTAGACGGCGGCCCAGGGCCCGTGGGCCCTGCGGGAACCGAATTCGCTCACCGGCTTGTTCGTGGCACGGCATACCCTGGACGCCTTAGTGGCCACAGCCATCTGATGGTTCATTATGCAGAGCATAGGGGTCTCGAGCACCTGCGCCTCTATGAGCGGGGCTTCCACTATGATTACAGGCTGGTTGGGGAAGGCTATCTCGCCTTCGCGCATCGCATAGAGATTCCCGGTGAACTTCATGCCGCTCAGATACTTGCGGAATTCGGCGTATTCGTCTCCCGGAAGGAACTTTTCGAAAAATTCCGGTTCTTTTCCGCCGAGGCTCTGAACCATCTCTATGACCTCGTCCACGCCGCTCACCACGGCCCAGTTGTTGTTCTCCGGGGCTTTTCTGTAGAAAAGGTTGAACACGGCGATCTTGTCAGTGGAACCGTTGTCATAAAAGGACTTTCCCATCGTGTACTGGTACTTGTCCGAGCAGTATGCGATATCTGTCAGCATTGTATACAGTTTAAAACCTGACAAATATAGTGATTATTTACGATTCTTTCCGGAAACTGCTGATGGAGTTGAATCCCGACTTCTCCGCCACCGTCTCGAGCGTGACGAGGGTGGACGACTCCTGGAATAATCCGACATAATCCAAATTTTAGTCTTTCCTAATCCGAGTAGCGTATGATGGCAAGGTGGAGTTTTTTCTTCGCTGTCGCTTCGCGACCCTATACGGGCAAACGCTTCGAAAAGTCTCCACCTTGCCAGGCATTCTTCGCCAGGTGGGGAACTTTTCGGCCATTTTTGTCCACACCTGGCCAGTCGGGCACAGTTATATGCATAGCAGGTGCAACTTTTCCAAGGATAAAACGGGATCTCTCTGCAACTT
>CAYMDZ010000002.1:0-16535 GCA_964389355.1 uncultured Muribaculaceae bacterium
GAGCGCGGTGGAAGCGTGTGCACGGTGTGCCGTTCCGAACGCGTCGTTGATGTAGCAGTCGGCATAGGAAGCGAGGGTCTTCACGAACTCCTTCTGTGACTCCTTGACGGCAGCCTTGGCAGCCTTGGTCTCCTCTTCCGTAGCGTCCTCGGCGAGTCCGCGAGGTTTGCCCTCCTCCTCAGCGTAGAAACGCAGGTTCTCGAGAAGAAGCACTTCGCCCGGTTTGAGGGCTGCGGCCTGAGCCTGTGCCTTCTGGCAGTCCTCTGCGAACTGTACAGGAACTCCGAGAAGCTCGCTCACGTGTGCGAGGATGTGCTTGAGGGAATACTTGGCATCCACCTTCTTAGGACGTCCGAGATGGGACATTATGATGACGGCACCGCCGCTTGCAAGCACCTTCTTGAGTGTAGGAAGGGCAGCGCGGATACGTGTATCGTCAGTTATTTCGAAATTTTCGTTAAGCGGAACGTTGAAATCCACACGAACGATGGCCTTTTTGCCTTTGAAATCGTAAGAATCGATAAACTGTTGCATGATTATGATAATTTGATTTAACTTTTACCTTTCAGCGGCGCAAAAATACATAAAAAAGCGCACAAGTTCAAACTTCCCTATCTGCGTCCGGTGCGCACTATCCGGGCCGGCTTCTTCCGCCTGCAGGACCATATCCAGATAACCACGCCGGCGATGATGAACGGAACGCTGAGCATATGGCCCATGTTGATGACCACGTCCCCGACAGTGAAAAGGGTGACCGACGGAGCCTTCGTGAACTCCAGCAGCGCCCTGCACCCGAAGCAGAACGTAAGGAAAATGCCGAAGAACTCGCCCTTGTACATCTTGTCGAGCCTGTGCTTGTAAAGATACATCAGCACTATGCCAAGTATCACGTAGCACAGCGCCTCGTAGAGCATCGTCGGATGCTTCGGAAGCGGATCGCCCGTCCTCTCGAAGATCACGCCCCACGGAAGGGAGGTATGATAGCCGTAAATCTCCGAATTGAAGAAGTTGCCGAGCCTGATGCAGGCACCTGCGAAGCAGACGATTATCACCAGATGGTCCGCAAGCCACCAGAAGTCGAACCCTTCCTTGCGGCCGTATTTACGCGCATACCAGATGAGGCCCAGCATTATGCCAATGGCGCCTCCGTGGCTTGCCAGACCGCCCTTCCACGGCTGGAACACCTCCAGGAAGCCCTCCCAGCTGCCGAAATAGTACTGCGGATCGTAGAAGATGCAGTGCCCCAGGCGCGCGCCTATCACCACGCAGATGAGCATCGCATAGAGAAGCGGGTCGAGCAGAGACTCGCTCACACCCTCCTTGCGGTAGAACCATCTGAAGATGTAATAACCGAAAATGAATCCCGACACGAAGAGAAGGGAATACCATCTTATGCTCAAATGCCCTATGTGAAACAGCACAGGGTCTATATTCCAATGCACGAAAAGAAGATCCAACATTTTTCTAAAATTCAGTTCAACCTGCAAATATATACATTTCTATGCCCTTTCCTTCACGATAAGTATCGAAAATTCATAAAGCAGGTATATCGGAAGGAACACCACCATCAGGGTGAACGGGTCTCCGGTCGGAGTTATTATGGCCGCCAATACCAGCAGCACCACCACCGCCTGCCGCCTGTACGCCTTGAGCGTGGACTTGTCCAGCACCCCCATCACCGAAAGCACCCAGGCCAATACCGGTATCTCGAAAAGCAGCCCCATCAGGAATATGATGGTAAGGAAAGTGGACATGTACGAGTCCAGCGAGATCTGCGTGAGTATGTCCTGGCCGATCTGATACCCCGCCAGGAAGCGGAATGTCAGCGGGAAGATCACGCAATACCCCACCGCGCAGCCCAGATAGAAAAGCACCGCCACGCCCAGAAAGGCCGCGCGGACGCCCTTTTTCTCATCAGCATAAAGAGCGGGGGCGACGAACCTCCACACCTCGTAGAGCAGATAGGGGAAAAGCAGAAGCAGCGCCACCCAGAAAGCCACCTTCATATGCGTGAAGAAAGGCGTGGTGACGTTGATGTTGATGATGTCCACGTTGAATCCGGAGTCGAACATCGACCCGAACCATTTATAGAGGAAGAAATCGGATTTGGAAGGAGACAGGATGACGCTGTCGAATATGGAGGGCATAACCGCGAACACGGCGAGAAATCCCACCAGCATCGCGATCAGGACCCTTATAATGGACCATCTGAGAACCTCCAGGTGGTCCCAGAATGTCATCTCCTTCTCTTCAGACATTTATTTCTTGTCCTCTGAAGAAGGCTTGTCCACGTCGTCGATCTCCTTCTCGACCTCGTTCATTCCGTCCTTGAAGCTCTTTACGCCCTTGCCGAGGCCGCGCATAAGCTCAGGAATCTTCCTTCCGCCGAAAAGAAGAAGCACCACCAGCGCGATGATTATAATCTCGCCCGTTCCGAGATTTCCAAAAAGCAGCAGATTTTTCATATTACGAATCCAATTTCAATACAGCCATAAATGCGGACTGAGGCACCTGCACGGAGCCTACCTGGCGCATTCTCTTTTTACCTTCCTTCTGTTTTTCAAGCAGTTTGCGTTTTCTGGTCACGTCGCCGCCGTAGCACTTGGCAGTCACATCCTTGCGCACCTGCTTCACGGTCTCGCGGGCGATGATCTTGGCCCCGATGGCCGCCTGGATAGGGATGTCGAACTGGTGACGCGGGATGAGCTCCTTCAGCTTAACGCAGATCTTCCTGCCGAAATCATAGGCGTTGTCCTCGTGGATGAGGGTCGAAAGAGCATCGGCCGGCTCTCCGTTAAGCAGAATGTCCAGACGCACAAGCTTCGCCGGACGGAAATCCGTCACGTGATAGTCGAATGACGCGTAGCCCTTCGAGATGGTCTTCAGTTTGTCGTAAAAGTCGAACACTATCTCGGCCAGCGGCATATCGTAGTTGAGCTCCACACGGTCGGCGGTGATGTAATGCTGGCTCACCAGAGTGCCGCGCCTGTCTATGCAGAGCTTCATTATAGGCCCGAAAAACTCGGACTTCGAGATTATCTGAGCCCTGATGTAAGGCTCCTCTATATGGTCAATGAGCGTCGGGGCGGGCAGACCGGACGGATTGTGCACGTCCATAACCTCGCCCTGCGTAGTGTAAACCTTGTACGACACGTTCGGCACGGTGGTTATCACGTCCATATCGAACTCCCTGAACAGCCTTTCCTGCACGATCTCGAGGTGCAGCAGACCCAGGAAGCCGCATCTGAATCCCGATCCCAGGGCCAATGAGCTCTCAGGCTCGTACACGAACGACGCGTCGTTCAGCTGGAACTTCTCGAGCACGGCGCGCAGCTCCTCGAACTTGTCGGCCTGAACCGGATACATACCCGCGAATACCATTGGCTTCACCTCTTCGAAGCCCGCAATCGCCTCGCTGCAAGGGTTTTCCACGTGCGTTACGGTATCGCCCACCTGCACCTCCACGGCGCTCTTGATGCCCGTGATGATATAGCCCACATCACCGCAGGACACCTCGTCCGAAGGCACGAGCTTCATCCTCAGGTGGCCGACCTCCTCCACGTCGTATTCGCGTCCGGTGGCGAAGAACTTGACCTTGTCGCCCTTGGCAATCCGGCCGTTCTTGATCTTGTAGTATGCGATGACACCCCTGAACGGGTTGAACACGGAATCGAAGATGAGGGCCTGAAGCGGCGCGTCCGGGTCTCCCTGCGGAGCCGGGATCTTCTCCACGATGGCGTCCAGCAGCGGAGCCACCCCCTCGCCGGTGCGGGCGGAGACCTTGTACACGTCCTCCGGAGCGCAGCCGATAAGGTCGCAGATCTCGTCCGTAACCACCTCCACCTGAGCCGATTCCATATCTATCTTGTTCAGCACCGGAATAATCTCCAGACCGTGGTCTATGGCCATATAAAGGTTCGATATGGTCTGGGCCTGAACTCCCTGCGAAGCGTCCACCACCAGCAGCGCTCCCTCGCAGGAAGCGATGCTGCGCGACACTTCATAGGAAAAGTCCACGTGACCCGGAGTGTCGATGAGGTTCAGCTTGTAGTTCTCCCCTCCGTGCTGATAGACCATCTGGATGGCGTGGCTCTTGATAGTGATGCCCTTCTCTCTCTCCAGGTCCATATCGTCCAGAACCTGGTTCTCCATATCCCTCTGGGAAAGAGTATTGGTCAGTTCAAGCAGCCTGTCGGCCAAGGTGCTCTTGCCGTGGTCTATATGCGCTATGATACAAAAATTGCGTATATTCTTCATCAGGGACAAATATAACAAAAATTTCGCTACGGAACAGGGTCGTAGCCGCTGCCCCCGAAAGGATGGCAGCGCAGAATGCGCCTGACGCTCAGATACAGCCCCTTGAGAGGCCCGTATTTCTGGAATGCCTCGAGGGCGTACTGCGAACAGGTGGGCGTAAACCTGCAGGTAGGAGGTTTAAGCGGGGAGATGCACCTCTGATAGAACCTTATGAGAAATATGAAAGGCGCGCTGAGAATCCGTTTCCAGTTCATTTCGCGCGGGCCTCAATTTTCTTCAGTATGGACTTCACGTCAGCCTCTATCTCGGCGAAGGGCAGAATCTGCGCCTGGGTGTACACCAGCATTATGTCCGCCCTGGCATCCGAAAGCAGGTCCTTGTTAAGCCGGTAGGCCTCCCTTATGCGGCGTTTGAGAAGATTGCGCCTGACGGCGCGCTTGAAATGGCGCTTGGGCACGCTGACCAGAATTCTGCTACGGTCAGACTGGCCCTCCATATAGCAATACCTTATGCACGAAGTGCTGCCCCAGTGACCCTTGTCCATAAGAAGGGCTATGGCACTCTTGCCACAGATTCTCTCTTCCTTGGAAAAAGTATGTTCCGGAGCTGGCATCGGCATTACTGAACTGACTGAAGATATACCTCCAGGGCCTTGGATACGGACGGAGCCTCCGGGGTCGGTGCCTGGAGAGCCGCCTTCAGGGACGCATCCTCGAGGGCCTTGACGACTGACTTGCCGTAGGAGATGATCTTCATATCCCCCTGCCTGAAGTCAGGATAGCTTGCGAAAAGAGATTCCACGTCGGCCTTGTTGTAAAGCACGAGCAGATCGAAAGACGACAGGTCGACAGAGGTAAGGTCCTGATTGACAGACTTGACCAGCTGAGCCACGGTGTAATCGAGCCCCTGCGCTTCGAAAAGCGCCGACACTGCGCCGGCAGCGGAAGGGTCGGACGCGGTTATGAGGAACTTCTCGCCCTGGTGCTTGCTGCCCACGAGCTTGATTATGGAATCCGGCGTTCCGTCTCCGGAGAAGATCTTCCTCTTGCGGAACACGATATGTTTCTGAAGATAATTGGCCACAAGTTCCGTAGAACAGAAATATTTCATAGTCTCCGGCACCTTGAAGCGCGCATCCTCACAAAGCGTGAAATATGCGTCGATGGCGGCGCGGGAGGAAAAGACCACTGCGGTGTATTCGCTGAGATTGACTCTCTGAGCCCTGAATTCCCGCGAAGTCAGCGTCTCTATCTTGAAGAACGGATAAAAAACTATCTCGATCCCGAACTTTTCCTTCAGGCTGTCATAAGCGGAGGTGCTGCTCGGTACGTTCTGCGATATAAGTACCTTCTTAATGCTCATTTTCTAACGTAACAACAATACTACAACAATCAATCCCGTCACCGGGACAATTTCAAGGCCGCAAAGATACAAAAAAGACTGAAAAGCACCGACACGGTGGGACAAAATTTCTGCCTGCCGCACGAGCGATATCATTAGAAAACAGGCCAATTCCGCCAGCAGAACCGCCCCTGAAGCCGATTCCACGGCCCCGCAGACCAGCAGAACCGCCATACTGGCCATCCAGAGAAACGCGAGCGGAATGCTGAATACCGCCGGGGTATTCCTGCAGGCCTGCCAATACTCGTCGCTCACCCTGCGGTGCGGAACCAGATAATACAGCATCCTTCTGAGCCAGTCATAGCCGACCAGGCCAATCGCCGCCCACCACAGGTCCACCGGCCAGATCCCCGACCACTGAATCATCAGTACATAGGCCGGAAACAGGCACAGCGCCACCCTGTCGCGGGTCCTCGCCCACGGAATGTTGTGCTCCACCGACACGACCCGCTGCCATTTCCGGAAGCACGCGAGCGACGGCGGCATAATGAAAAGTATGTCTTTGAGAAAAAAGAGTATCACCACCGCCTCTGCCAATACCAGCAGCCCGTTGACCGGCTGCTCTATCCAGGCAGAAGCCGCTTCCGTCACCGCCCCGGCAGTCTTCGGAAGACACAGGATGCCGTTGGGGAAACTCTGGAGGAACATCAGTTGCCGCGTTTGGCGTTATATCCCATACCCTGAAGCAGCGCGACGGCCTTGTCGCGGAGATCCCCCTGAAGGGTTATCTCCCCGTCCTTGGCCGTTCCGCCCACTCCGCACTTGACTTTGAGGGCCTTCCCAAGCGCAGCCAGGTCATCGCCGCTCCCGACGAAGCCCTTGACCAGGGTGACCTGCTTTCCGGCACGGGCCCTGCGGTCAATGCACACGATGAGACGCTGCCTTGAAGGCTCGAGGGTTTCCTCTTCCCGAGCCTGGGCCGTCTCATATCTGAAGTCCGGAGAAGTGGAATAGACCACACCCAGACGCTTTTTCCAATCGTTGTCTGCCATAACCCGCAAAGTTAAGAAATTTCCAAATCTCTTTTCGTATATTTGCGGATTATGAACAACAGACGATTCAGCCTATGCAGCAGAATAGGCGCGGCGGTCACATTCATCATCTCGGCCGTCACCTATCTGCTCACAATAGAACCCACGGCATCCTTCTGGGATTGCGGTGAATTCATAGCATCATCCTACAAGCTGGAAGTGGGACATCCGCCGGGAAACCCTGTATTCCAGATATTCGCGAAGATCTTCACCCTGTTCGGGGACTCCGCACACGCGGCGGCCCTGGTGAACGCGGCGAGCGCCATCTACTCGGCCCTGACCATACTTTTCCTGTACCTGACCCTGGTGTGGTTCATCAAGCGAATCATCAAACCCGGACAGAGCGGTGAATACACGGCGGCGGACACCGTTGGCATAATCCTGGGCGCTGCAGCCGGCGCACTCTGCTACTGCTTCTCGGACACGTTCTGGTTCTCCGCAGTGGAAGGCGAGGTCTATGCGATGTCAAGTCTGTTCACCGCACTGGTGTTCTGGATAATGACCATCTGGTACGACCGCTACGACGAGCCGCACGCGCTCCGCTGGATAGTGCTCATCGCATTCCTGATGGGTCTGAGCATCGGCATACATCTGCTTAACCTGCTGGCCATCCCGGCGCTGGTCTTCATGTATTTCTACAGGTACAAAGACCGTTACGACGCGAAGGACTATATAAAGATAGGACTGCTGGGCATCGCGCTGCTGGCGCTGATCCTGTTCATCATCATCCCGTGGCTTCCGAAGATCGCGGCCTACTTCGACCTGTTCTTCGTGAACGTGCTCGGGCTGCACTACAACACCGGCGCCGCATTCTTCATGATCGCCCTTCTCGCGCTGTGCTTCTGGGGCATCGTCCGCACGGGGAAGGCGGGCAAATGGGCTCTCAACACCGTTCTGCTGAGCTTTACCGTCATCACCATAGGATTCTCGCTCTTCACGGTGGACATCATCCGCTCGTGCGCGAAGACTCCTACCAACGAATACCAGCCTGACAACGCGTTCACCCTGGTAAGATACCTCTCCCGCGAGCAGTACGGCAAGACGCCGCTCATCTACGGCCAGTATTACGATGCCGACTACGACCTCAAGACCTCCAAATACTGGGCTCCGGTGGACGGCAGGTACAAGAAAGTGGACGGGCCTGTGGATGCCAATTACAAAGGCAAGGACAAGATGCTCTTCCCTCGAATGTGGAGCGACTCGCCTGACGGAAGCTATTCGGAATTCTATAAATACTACACCGGAGGAAAGAAGGGCAAGCCTACGATGGGCCAGAACCTCCGCTATTTCTTCGACTACCAGTGCAACTGGATGTACTGGAGGTACTTTATGTGGAATTTCGTGGGAAGGCAGAACGACGTGCATTCCCCTACGCCGGGCAACATCTTCCACGGGAACTGGGAGAGCGGAGTGAAGTTCATAGACAACGCGCGTCTGGGCGACCAGAGCGGCGCGCCTGAAGTCCTCGCCCACAACAGGGGCAAGAACCACTACTATTTCCTGCCTTTGATCCTCGGCCTGATAGGTCTGTGCTTCCAGTTCAGAACGGACAGGAGAGGGTGTTTTCTGAATTTCCTGATGTTCTTCATGACCGGTCTCGCGGTTATGATATACCTTAACCAGCCGCCTTACCAGGTGCGCGAGAGGGACTACGCCTATGCCGGATCCTTCTATTTCTTCAGTGTCTGGATTGGCCTGGGGGTGGCCGCCATATACAGCTGGTTCGCTTCCCGTAAGGAAGGCCGGCTCAGATGGGCCGGGGTCGCAGCCGGGGTGCTGTGTCTGGGCGTTCCCGCCCTTATGGCGCAGCAGAACTGGGATGACCACGACAGGAGCAACCGCCGCACCGCAGTGGAGATCGCGGACAACTACCTGAATTCCGTAGGGCCCGAGGGCATTCTCATCACCCACGGCGACAACGACACCTTCCCTCTCTGGTACGCACAGGAGGTGGAGAGCGTACGCACGGACGTGAGGATCGTGAACACCAGCCTGCTGGGAACGGATTGGCATATAGACCAGATGAAATACGCCGTGAACGAGTCGGCGCCTCTGAACATCACCGTGCCTTACAGCCAGTACCTCTACGGAACGAACGAGTACGTGCCGGTGGTGGACAGCCAAAGCCAGCCGATGACCGTTCAGGACGTGATGACCATCTTCAAGCATCCGAAGGCCAAGGTAGCCCTGTCCAGCGGCAAGAAGGTGGACTACATCCCTGCGCGCCAGATCATCGTGCCTGTGAACAAAGCCAATGTGCTCAAGAGCGGCATCGTCAGCGAGAAATACGCGGACAAGATTCAGGACAGCATCGTACTCACCATACCGAAGGGCAAGGATTACCTTACCAAGCCGGAGATATTCCTGCTGGATTTCCTGGCGGGATACGACTGGTCACGGCCGCTGAGCATGCTCAATATGGGCGGCGACCTGAACATAGGCGAGAAGGATTACCTGCAGTATGACGGATATTCCTTCAGGCTGGTGCCGTTCAAGAACAAGCCTTCGACCCTCAATCCGGGCTTCGTGGACACCGACGACCTGTATCACAAGATGACTTCGGTCTACAGGTTCGACGCCGTCAGCGCGGATAACTATTTCATTGACTACCAGAACTATTACACCTTTATGGGTGTGATGAGCGTGCGAAGGATCTTCGTCACGGCGGCCAAGACCTTCCTGGGACACGGGGAGAATGACAGGGCCCTGGAGATGCTCGACCGTATGGTGGAAGTGATGAAGCCTTACCCTCTGGACGGCATTCCGCTCGGATTCTCGAACGACAACTTTATGGTCACCGAGGCCATAGACCTGTATTTCAAGCTGGGAGAGAAGGACAAGGCCGTCTCGCTGGCGGAAACCTATTCGGAGCAGCTGCTCGCCTCGACTAATTTCTATATGGGATTCTACGCCTGGGCGGACGAGGAGTGCCAGGACTGCGCACAGTACCTCTATCTGCTGGCGGACAAGCTGCGCGACAACGGTGAAAAAGAATTTGCCTCCCGGCTGGAAGGCAAACTTAAAGAAATCATAGACCGGTCCTAACGACTCAGTCTTACCACTATAGAGAGCGGGAGATTCTTGCCGAAGCTGTCACGCAAGGCGAGTTCCCCGCTTTCCAGTTTATAGTCACCCTTCAGCTGGAAGGCCTCCTTCACTATGGTCTCGCCGAGCAGGGCGCTGTACCCGTTCGAATACAGGTTCAGGACCATAAAGCTGTTCTTCGGTGCGAGAATCTTCGAAACCTCCTTCAGCATATCGAAAAGGCAATCGTCCAGTTTCCACTTTTCTCCGTCGGGGCCGTGTCCGTATGCGGGAGGGTCGAGTATGATGCCGTCATAAATATGCCCGCGCTTCGCCTCCCTGCGGGCGAATTTCATCGCGTCCTCCACCACCCAGTGGATGCCGTCCATTCCGCTCTTTTCCATATTTCCGCGCGCCCAGGTGACCACCTGCCTTACGGAATCCAGATGGGTGACGTCCGCTCCCGCCGCACGGGCCGCCAGACTGGCTCCGCCCGTATAGGCGAAGAGATTGAGCACCTTCATTCCGGGTCTGGTGTGGGCATAGATATATTCCCAGTTGGCCGCCTGCTCGGGGAAAACTCCCACGTGCTTGAATGAAGTGAGGCCGAGACGCAGGCTGAATTTCAGCCCATTCTGAAGACCGGGATACGAAATGTACCACTGGTCATCCATCTGCCTGAGGGCCTTCCATGTGCCGCTGTCCTCCTTGCCCGCCTTGCCGAATCCGGCTCCGGGCGTGAAGCGCGTGTAGGCCTTCGCCTCCCACTCGGCAGCACTCAAAGTCTTGCCCCACAAAGCCTTGGGCTCAGGGCGAATCATTACCACACGCCCGAACCTCTCGAGCTTCTCCCCATCCCCGCTGTCCAGCAGAGCGTAATCTTTCCAGTTTTCCGACGGAAATTCTACCATAATTCTATTTTCTCGCGATGACTTTCAGGGCTTTCTCCACCAGGTGGTCGGCGTCAAGGCCGTAGGCTTTGACGAGCTGGACCGGAGTGCCGGACTGGCCGAAGCGGTCCTCGCCGTTCACGAACTCCACCGGAACCGGAAGTTTTCTGGCCAGTACCCCTGCGACCGCCTCGCCGAGGCCGCCCGCCATATTGTGCTCTTCAGCCACCACGGCGCAGCGCGTCTTGCTCAGACTCTTCACAAGCGCCTGCTCATCAAGCGGTTTGATGGTCGCCACATTGAGAACCTCGGCGCTGATGCCTTTCTCTTCCAGAATCTGCGCTGCCTGAAGTGCCTCCCATACGGTGTAGCCGCAGGCGATGAGAGTCACGTCGGTACCTTGATTGAGATTATATATCTTGCCAATCTCGAATTTCTCCCCTTCCGGAGTGAAGTTCGGAACCGACGGCCTGCCGAAACGCAGATAAACCGGACCCTCATAGAGGGCCGCCGCGACGGTTGCGTTCTTCGTCTGGTTATAGTCGCACGGAACTATCACCGTCATGCCCGGAAGCGCACGCATAAGCGCGATGTCCTCCATCGTCTGGTGCGTGGCGCCGTCCTCGCCGAGCGTGATGCCGGCGTGCGACGAAGCGATCTTCACATTGGTATGCCCGTATGCCACTTCCTGACGGAGCTGATCATATACGCGCCCCGTAACGAACTCCGCGAACGAGCCCGCGAAAGGAATCTTTCCCGTGATGGCCAATCCTGCCGCCACGCCTATCATATTGGCCTCCGCGATGCCGCACTGAACGAACCTGTCCGGAAATTCAGCGGCGAAAGCGTCCATCTTGACCGAACCCTTGAGGTCGGCGGTCAGCGCCATAACCCTCGGCTCGATCCTTCCTGCCTCCACAAGGCCCGCTCCGAAGCCGCTGCGGGTATCCTTGTTGCCTGTGTTGATATATTTCTTCATATTAAAAATCTCCTAAAGTTTCTTCAAGCTGACTGAGGGCCAATTGGCATTCCTGCTCGCTCGGAGCCTTGCCGTGCCACTTGTGGTTGCCGGCCATAAAATCCACGCCGTGCCCCATCTCCGTGCGGAAAAGGATCATTTTCGGTTTGCCGTCGGCATTATGGGCGAACTCGAATGCCTTGAGGATGGACTCGAAATCGTTGCCGTCCGCGTCGATCACATCCCATCCAAAGGACAGCCATTTGTCCGACAGGTCGTTGATGCCGGTAATGGTCTCGGTGGGGCCGTCTATCTGCAGACCGTTGAGGTCCGTGAACGCGATGAGGTTGTCCACCTTGTGGTGAGGCGCCCACATCGCAGCCTCCCAGATCTGACCCTCCTCGCTCTCGCCGTCCCCGCAGAGCACGTACACCCTGCCCGGATCGCCCGACAGCTTCTTCCCGAGTGCCATTCCCGCAGCCACGGAAAGTCCCTGGCCAAGCGATCCCGAAGGCTTGAACACGCCCGGAAGATGATCCGTCACGCAAGGATGACCCTGAAGACGGGAACCGAACTGACGCAGCGTACCGAGCTCGCTTACAGGGAAATACCCGCTGCGCGCCAGCACACTGTAATAAACCGGAGCCAGATGTCCTGCCGAAAGCACGAACATATCCTGCCCATTGCCTTCGCGCGTCCACGTCGCCGGATCGTGATGCATCTCATTGAAATAAAGCGCGGTCATTACGTCCGCTATGCCAATCGATCCGCCAGGATGCCCGGATTTGGCTTTGCAAACCATCCTCACGATATCCCTGCGGACCTGTGAGGCGATTTTCTGGAGTTCTGTAATATCTGCCATATAGCTTAAAATTTCACAAATTTACTAAAAAAGACGCTACCAGTTCACGATACTGCGCGGTATATGCTCCATTTTCCATCATCACCAGCGCCCACTCCTTGCGCACGCCCGGATGTCTGGAAAAACTTATCACGATTCGCTTCGAAGGCTTGCTTTTCACGGTCTGAACCCGCACGCACTCCAGAGGAAAAAGCGAAAAGCTGGCCGCCACCCTGCACAAAGCCTTCTCCACATCGGAAGGCAGCACCATGGAAAGCACTCCGCCCTCTGTCAGATGCGCCGAAGCGTATTCGCACAGATCGCGGTAGGACAGGCTCAGTGTATGCCTGGCCGCACTTTCGCGGTCATCCGGATTCAGCAGCGAATTGTCGAAAAAGGGGGGATTGGACACTATCAGGTCGTACGGGCCGCCCTGCCAGAGGGCCAGAGGGCAGGCAAAAGCCGCCAGATGCTCCTTCCACGGACTGCGGGCGAAATTCCCTTCGGCCTCCGCGGCGGAAGGCGCATCTATATCTATGCCGTCTATATGAAAATCACCTGCCAAAGCCGAAAGCCGCTGCGCCGCCATCAGCGCCACGACGCCCGTACCGGTACCCACATCCAGAACATTTTTCACGCCCGCCGGGATGGGCGCACACGCACCGAGCAGCACCGAATCCGTGCCAAGCTTCATCGCCGAGGCGGTATTCTCGACATCGAACCGCTGGAAATGGAACACGCTCATCTACAGAAGTTTTCCGTCCTTCATCACCAGCTTGCGGTCGCACATGTCCGCCAGGGCGGGATCGTGCGTGACTATTATTATGGTCTGGCCCAGAGACTCCCGCAGCGAGAACAGCAGCCTGTGTATCTCCTCCTTCGTCGCGGAATCCAGATTGCCCGTAGGCTCGTCGGCCAGAAGCACCTCCGGGCTGTTCACCAGGGCTCTGGCTATGGCCACCCTCTGCTGCTCCCCACCGGAAAGTTCGCCCGGCTTGTGGTCCAGACGCTCCGAAAGTCCCACCATGTCAAGCAGCTGCGCGGCCTTCTTCTTCGCCTCGGATTCCCTGACGCCGGCTATGAGGGCCGGAATGGTAACGTTCTCCAGGGCCGTGAATTCAGGCAGCAGATGATGCGACTGGAACACGAATCCCAGATGGCGGTTCCTGAACCTGGCCAGCTGCTTCTCGTTCCCCCCGGCTGACACCCCCGCTATCTCGAGCGTGCCGCCGTCCGGAGTCAGAAGCGTGCCAAGTATCTGAAGGAAAGTGGTCTTGCCCGCACCGGACGCGCCCACGATGGAGACGATCTCCCCCTTTTCCGCCGTGAAATCCACATCGGAGAGCACTTTCAGATCCCCGTAGGATTTGCATATTTTCTCTGCCCTTATGATCATAACCTAAAGTTTCGTATAGTTTCGTCTCAAAAAATTTTGCAATTTTCGAAAAGCTTTGTACATTTGCAGTCCCATTCAAGGGAACCGGGGTGTGGCGCAGTTGGCTAGCGCATCTGGTTTGGGACCAGAGGGTCCTGTGTTCGAGTCACAGTACCCCGACAAAAGCCGTCAGAATCAAGTTCTGGCGGCTTTTTCTTTATCCTCTCTCCATTTCCCGGCGCATATCCTTCTCCTTTATGGATGCACGCTTGTCATATTCCTTCTTGCCGCGGGCCAGCGCTATGTGCAGCTTGGCATAACCCTTCCCGTCAATATAGCAGCGGGTAGCCACGATGGTAAGGCCCTTGTTCTTAACCGCGAGCGCCAGATGGCGGAGCTCCCTTTTGGTCAGCAGGAGCTTTCTGTCCCTTTCAGGATCGTGTCCTCCCCAGGACGCCCAGAAATACGGCGCTATGTTCATTCCCTTCACGTAAAGTTCGCCGTTGTTGAAATAGCAGAAAGACTCCTGAAGCGACGCCTTCCCCGCACGGAGAGACTTTATCTCCGTGCCCACAAGCACTATCCCGGCATCGTACTGCTCCAGGAATTCGTAGTCGAACGAAGCGCGCTTGTTGTTTATCTGAACTTTACTCTGGGCCTTTGGCATAACACGGCAAATTTAGTAATTTTGCGCCAGTTATGAAAACCATTCCTGCACCGCTCCCGGAAGCGGAAACCATCAGCCCCGCAGACATTTCCCGCCTTTATGAAAGCGGGGAGATCAATCTGGTCTGCGTGCTCGGGCCCACCGCTTCAGGCAAGACCAGGTACGCCGTGAACCTGGCCCGACAGATCGGAGGGGAGATCATCTCCGCCGACTCGCGCCAGATCTACCGCGGGATGGACATAGGCACGGGAAAGGACCTGGCCGAATACGGGGACATCCCCTACCATATAATAGACATCCTCCCCGCCGGTGCGCAGTACAATGTGCACGACTATCAGCAGGATTTCCACAGGGCATACGCGCAAATCCTCTCCCGCGGCCGCATCCCCATCCTCTGCGGAGGCACGGGACTCTACATCTCGGCCGTCACCGGAGGCTACAGCTGGCAGGGCGAGAAGATTCCCCTCAGCGAGGCCAAGCCCGAAGGCGACCTCAAGACCTTCTTCATAGGGACCCTGGTGGACAGGGACGAGCGCAACGCCCGCATAGACAGACGCCTTCGCGAAAGGCTGCAGGAAGGGATGATAGATGAGATCAGGGGACTGCTGGAAAGCGGGGTCCCCGCCGAAAAACTCATCTCCTACGGGCTGGAATACAAATTCGTAACCCTCTATCTCACAGGTGTTTTAACTCTGGAACAGATGCAGGAGCAGCTAGCGGTGGCCATACACCAGTTCGCCAAAAGACAGATGACCTGGTTCCGCGGAATGGAGCGTTCCGGGGTCAGAATTCACTGGGTGGAAGTATAACTTTCCCGGCTTATGAAGATCGTTTGCGACGACAAGATTCCTTTTCTTCGCGGGGTGCTGGAGCCCTACGCTAAGGTAGTTTACCTTCCCGGAGCCGGTATCCGCCGCGAGGACCTTCTGGATGCTGACGCACTCATAATCCGGACCCGCACCCGCTGTAACGGGGCCCTGCTCGCCGGCACGCCGGTACGGTTCATCGCCACCGCCACCATAGGATACGACCACATAGACACCGTCTGGTGCGCGGAGCACGGCATTCTCTGGGCCAATGCCCCCGGCTGCAACTCTTCTTCCGTATGCCAATGGACGGGCGGCGTGCTCGCCGCTCTTTCGCACCGCCACGGCTTCAGCCTGGCCGGCAAGACACTCGGAATCGTGGGCGTCGGGCATGTGGGGGGCAAGGTGGAACGCCGGGCCGGAGAATTAAAAATGAACACCGTGCTGTGCGACCCGCCGCGCCGGGAAAGGGAGCGCAGGGAGGACTTCACCGACATAGACACGCTCATAGAAAGGAGCGACATAATCACGCTGCATACTCCGCTGGATGACAGCACCTTCCACCTTTTGAACAGGGACCGGCTGGAGCACCTGCGTCCCGGGCAGATTCTGATAAACAGTTCCCGTGGGGAGGTGGTGGACTGCGCGGCGCTGAAGGGCGTGCTTTCGTCGGGCAGAGGGGTCGCCGCCGCGCTGGATGTATGGGAGAACGAGCCCGCCATCGACACCGGCCTGCTGGAGCTCGTGAGCATAGGCACGCCGCACATTGCGGGCTACAGCGCTGACGGGAAGGCCAATGGCACCGCACAGGCCGTACGGGCAGTGGCCGGGGCGCTTGGCATAGAGGAATTGGCAGACTTCAAGGTCACGGACATCCCGCAGGCCCCCGACCCGGTGTATGACGTACTGAGGGACGATGCGCTTCTGCGCGCCCATCCGGAAAGCTTCGAGAAACTGCGCTCGGATTATCCGCTGCGGCGCGAACCGCTATATAAAACATACTGAGCATAAAGAATAAATAATTAATGTTGTTACTTGCGAAACTTGAGTGATGAGAATAGCAATTCTGGCTGCGGGAGATTACCCGCGAAAAGCATATCCGAGATACCTTCTGGAACAGGCGGACGCCATAGTGTGCTGCGACAGTGCGCTCGAGGCGGCTCTCAGGCACGGGCTCAAGGTCGATGCCGTGGTGGGCGACATGGATTCGCTGCCGGGGAGCGTGGCGAAGAAGTTCAGCGGCGCGAAAATCCACGTCACGGAGCAGGACTTCAACGACCTTACG
>CAYMDZ010000003.1:0-15916 GCA_964389355.1 uncultured Muribaculaceae bacterium
ACGCCCGCCCGGGAGTCACCTTCGACCTTCTCTTCAAGCTCCTCACACACCTCGGCTACAAGGTACGCTATGTGCGCAACATCACCGACGTGGGCCATCTGGAGCACGATGCCGACGAGGGGGAGGACAAGATCTCGAAAAAGGCCAGGCTCGAACAGCTCGAGCCTATGGAGGTGGTCCAGACCTATACGCTCCGTTATCACGAGGCTATGCGTCAGCTCAATGTCGCACCTCCGAGCATAGAGCCGCGTGCCAGCGGACATATCCTCGAGCAGATAGAGGCCGTGAAGAAGATTCTGGACGCGGGCTACGCCTACATCAGCAACGGCAGCGTGTATTTCGACGTAAGAAAATATAACGAAAAGCACCATTACGGCGTGCTCAGCGGACGCGATCTGGACGACACACTGGAAGGCACCCGCGAACTTGACGGCCAGGGCGACAAGCGCGCGCCTTACGATTTCGCCATCTGGAAAAAGGCTGAGCCTGAGCACATTATGCATTGGCCTTCACCGTGGAGCGAAGGATTCCCGGGATGGCATCTCGAGTGCTCTGTGATGGGCGAGAAATACCTCGGCGAAGAGTTCGACATCCACGGAGGCGGAATGGACCTTATGTTCCCTCACCACGAATGCGAGATAGCGCAGAATGTGGCTTGCCGCGGAACCGAAGGCGTGCATTACTGGGTGCACAACAATATGATAACCATCAACGGACAGAAGATGGGAAAGAGCCTCGGGAACTTCATCACCCTTCCGCAGATGTTCTCCGGCCAGCACGAAAAGCTTACACAGGCGTACAGCCCTATGACGGTGCGCTTCTTCATACTTCAGTCGCATTACCGCGGCACGCTCGACTTCTCGAACGAGGCTCTTCAGGCCGCGCAGAAAGGTCTCGAGAAGCTCCTCCAGGCCGCCCATACCCTGTATGAAATGGCCGGAAGGAAGGCTCCGGTCTATGAGTACGGCACGCTGCCGACCCACGTGGCTCCTGATGTCTGTCCTGCCACCTCGCCTGAGGTCAAGGCCATCTTTGACGGCGTTTATGACACTCTGTGCGACGACCTGAACACCCCGGGGACGCTCTCGTTCCTGTTCGACGCCGTGAAGCTGATCAACAGTGCCAAGGCCGGCTCGGTGAAACTCTCCGCCGAAGACCTCCAGACCCTCGTGCAGCTGTTCGACGACATCGTGTTCGGCGTGCTTGGCCTGAAGGACGAGCAGGCTGCCGGCGGGAACACCGAGATCATCGACGGGCTTATGCAGATGATTTTCGAGCAGCGCGCCGCTGCCAAGGCCAACAAGGACTGGGCTACCTCCGATCACATCCGTGACACCCTTAACAAATTGGGCATCAAGGTCAAGGACACCAAGGACGGTGCGGAATGGAGCCTGTAAAACTCATCAGCTGGAATGTCAACGGACTTCGCGCCGTGGCGGGGAAGGGATTCTGCGAGATTTTCGAATCCTTCGACGCCGACTGCGTGTGCCTGCAGGAGACCAAGCTGCAGGAGGGCCAGATAGACATGGAATTCCTGGGCTATTCTTCTTTCTGGAATTATGCCGACAGGCCGGGATATTCCGGAACCGTCATCTATACCAGGAAGCCTGTCCTCTCGGTGAGCCGGGGGATAGGGGAGGATGCGCACGACCACGAAGGACGTGTGGTCACTCTCGAATTCGGGGATTTCTATCTGGTGAACGTCTATGTGCCCAATTCCCAGGACGGCCTGAGGCGTCTGGACTACCGTATGCAGTGGGAGGACTCCTTCAGGGCCTATCTGCTGCGGCTTAATGAAAAGCGTCCTGTGGTGGTCTGCGGGGATATGAACGTGGCGCACGAGGAGATAGACCTTAAGAATCCCGCCACCAATCATCTCAATGCCGGTTTTTCCGACGAGGAGCGCGGGAAGATGACCGAACTTCTGGACTCCGGATTCATAGACACCTGGCGTGCCCAGCATCCGGACGAAGTCAAATACAGCTGGTGGTCATACCGTGGAGGCGCCAGAGCGAGGAACGTGGGGTGGCGCATAGATTATTTCCTGGTAAGCCGGGATCTGGAAAGCCACATCGCATCCACCGAAATCCATAACGAGATCACGGGGTCTGACCACTGCCCGGTGGAACTTGTCCTCAGATAGCCTTCAGAATGGCGTCGGCGTCAGGCTCTTCGCCTGTCATAATCCTGTATCCCAGAATCGCCTGCCAGCGGAGCCATTCGGTTCCCGGAATGTAATTCTTTATCCCCGGAAGATCAGTGCAGCACGGAGTTTTGTAATTGGCTTCGATAAGAGTGCGGCACCTGATATTGCGGAGCCCCTCCACTTCGCGGGGCAGCGTATAGACCACCGTATCGGCTTCGACGGGCCTTTCCAGTTCGTCGTGATGCAGCAGTGTTGTCTTCAGGCCAATGGAGCCGGCCGCCTGCAGTGCGGCCCGTCCCGCTCCGCCTCCGCCTATTACCGTAACTTCACCTTTCGCCTCCAGAAGCAGATGCTGAACTGCCAGAAAATCGGAATTGTATGCGCGGAGCCCGTCCCCGTTCTTCACGAGAATGTTCGCCGCGTCGCAGGCCAAAGCCTCCTTCGTCCGGTCGGTGGCGGCCAGAAGCGCATCCTTTTTGAACGGCATAGTGACGTTGGCCGCCTGGTACGGACCGTTCAGAAAGGCCTCGAGGCATTCCTTAAAGTCCGGAAATTCCAGAAGGTCGTATTCCCACTTTCCGCCGTATGCCGCGCGGAAAAGCCGCGGGCTCAGGGACTCCCGGATGGGATAGCCTAGAAGGGCGAATTTAGTCATGGCTGCGCTGTCTTACGGCTTCGAACAGAAGAATGGCCGCGCTGATGGAGACGTTGAGCGAATCCATCTGCCCGAGCATAGGGATTCTTATGTGGGCGTCGGCCGCTTCGCGCCATCTGTTGCTAAGTCCCGTTGATTCGGTTCCCATTATGATGGCGGTGCCGCGTGTCATATCGTATTCATAGTAGAGGTGCGAGTCCTGAAGCTGGGCGGTAAGTATCTGTATGCCGTGACTTTTGAGGAAATCTATGCACTGCTCCGAGGTGCAGGCCACGCACGGAACCGTGAACACGGCGCCGATGGAGCTGCGGATGAGATTAGGATTGTAGAGGTCAGTAAGCGGGTCGCAGACTATGAGAGCATCGGCCCCGGCTGCATCGGCGCTGCGCAGCACCGCTCCCAGGTTGCCCGGCTTCTCCACGCTTTCCAGAACTATAATCAGCGGGTTCTCCTTAAGGCGGAGGTCTTCCAGGGACTTCTCCCGCGCGACCACCTCCGCGATGACGCCTTCGGTGCTTTCGCGGTAGGCTATCTTGTCATAGACTTCGGGGCTGACCTCGAACTTCTTGACCGTTGAAGGGAGCCGGGATATGATGTCCACATTCTCGCCCAATCCCAGGACGGCGGGGCACCAGAACACTGAATCCACCGTGTAACCGGCTTTCAGACAGTGCATAAGCTCGCGCTTGCCTTCCACGACGAACAGGCCCTGGGATTTTCTCTCGGAGGATTTCTGCTGCAGGGCGGAGAGGAGCTTAATCTTGGGATTGTGTATGCTTGATATGAAATAATCCGTCATAAACCAGAAGTATTTGTGCAAAAATACGTATATTTGCCCGAATTGTGAACAAAACCTTATTGTTTAATAAAACCAAAATCAAAATGAAGAAATTGCTTCTTAGCCTCGTTGCCATTCTTGGCCTTGGCATCGCTGCTTCTGCAGCAAACTACTCTATCGACGAGCAGGAAATCGACGCAATGATTGAAACAGCCACAGAGGTAACCCCTCTCGCTCTTGAGGCTGCCACACCGGGTCTTACAGATCCTAGCGTGAAGATCGGTACCGCTTCTCCAAGCCCTATCATCGCCTTCATCCTTTCTGTAATCCCTGTAACGGGCTGGCTCGCCGTTCACCGTATGTATATGGGAACATCAGCTCTTACCGTCGTTCTCAACATCATAACAGGTGCAGGTTTCGGTATCGTGTATGTAGTTGACTGGGTATGTCTGCTTGTCGGCGTGCTCGATGACAACATCGGCCAGTACTGCAACAACCCTCACTGGTGGATGCTCCTTAACCTTATCTAGTTAATTGGCTCACATTAAACATATTCTTCTCTTTGCCCTTTGTCTTCTGCCCCTGCAGGGTTTTGCGCAGCGCAGGATCTCGGCGGACGTTCAGGTAAAGACACTGGCTGGAGGGAATGTGACGACAGTCACCAAAAGCGTCTATTGTTCCAACAATGGACGCTTGGTGATTTGTTTCCATACGCCGCTGGATTATGTGCTGGAGACCAACATCCTGGGGGAGAGCAAATACTACTTCCCTTCATCCAACGAGGTGTATGTGGACAATTCCGGTTCCGTCACCGCCCAGGACGAGCTTCTGAACATTTTCCTGTCCGGAAGGCTTGACGATCTGGGACTTTCGCTCTCCGGATACAAGCTTAAATCTACCGAAAGACTCGAAGACGGACTGGTCAAAAAGACCTATCAGGGCGTGCGCGCCGAACTGCCGCAGCTCTGTGAAATAGTCTTCAACAAGGATTATCTTCCCATCTACAGCGCCTCGCTTACCGAGGACGGTCACCCGCTGGTGAAGGTGTATTATTCCAGATATGAGAATGTGGGCTATTACCCGTTCCCGCACCGCAGCACCGAGATAATCTACAATTCTCCCACGGACTCCACGATAGTCCGCACCATTTATTCGAATCTTCAGCTGGACGGCAGCGACACCTGGTTCGATTTCACCGTTCCCGAGGATGCCAAGCCTATGGATCTGTCCAAGGCTTTGAATAAATGAAAATCACCGTAAAATACGCACTTCTGCTGTGCCTGGCGCTGGCGTCGGGCAGTATGGCCGCATCAGCGCAGAGCCGGTTCACCCCTTCGCACGGGGAATTTTTCCGTCAGGCCTGGAAGGCTCGCGGCCCGGTCACGGCAGTGCTCGCCACCACCGACAGAATGGTGCGTGACACGAAGGTCGGGCTGGCCTCTTCCTATTATATAAAGGAGGACGGTCTGGTGCACGAGGATTTCTTCGGGCCAATTGTCACCCCCTACACCTCCACCGCCTTCGACTTTTCGGGCATTGACCCGTCCCTGAACCTCGGGAAGCCCGTTTCATCCGAACTCGGCTTCATCGACTATCTGCTGGGAAACAACCTGCAGACTGATGCCGTGTATTATCTTCACGGTGCCGGATTCAGCCCTTCGGATACGCTGGATTTCTACAGGGCCAAGGCCCTTTATACGGCCGGTGGCCTGGATCTGGCCGCCGCCGCGTTTAAAAAGATCCCCGTACAGTCCCGGTATTATGAGCCGGCCGTGTTCCTGGGCGCGGTGTGCGATGTCTATCTGGGGGATTACGGCGCCGCCGCCGATCTGCTGACAGGATATGACGGGACTCACGCGGAACTCAGGACCTACGAGCTGGCCGCGATAAGCCTGCTTCAAAACGACGCCAAGGCTTATAAATTTTATGCTCAGAACTTTACCTACAGCGGATACGCTATGGCCGAAGGGGAAAGGACTTTCGACAGGATCTATCACGAGAGGTTCGAGACCAAATCCAAAAGCCCGTGGCTGGCGGCAGGTCTTTCCACTCTGGTGCCGGGTCTCGGGAAATTCTATACCGGAAGGTACGGCGAGGGCGCCGCATCCTTTCTTCTTACCGGAGCCTTCATAGGCTTTTCGGCTGAAAGCTGGATAAAGAACGGCGGGAGCGACTGGAGAACGGTACTGTTCACCACGGTCGCCGCGCTGCTTCACATAAGCAATATCTACGGAAGCTACGTCTCCGTGGAATTATACAATTCTTACCTGGAAAATGCTCAGAATGAGACGATTGTTTTTCATATTCACGTTCCTGTGCGCAGCATTTTCCGTTAGCGCGCAGCAGCAGTCAGGCCGGCTGCAGGCAGCTCTCTGCGAGCGGCAGGCCTATTATGCCGAAAGCCCGGCGGAGCAGAACGCGGCTCTGATGCAGAAGGCCCGTTGGCTTGAGCGGGAAGGGGACTACAGGCACGCGCTGTCCACCCTCGAGCGGGTGAGGCTTTTCGGCCTGGCACCTTCGCAGCGGGACAGCATTGGCATAAGGAAGGCGTATCTGGCTTTCTTGATGGAGGATTACGACAGGTCGCTGTCGTATCTGGAGGAGATAGCGCAGGCTCCGGACTGTCAGACTCCCAAACTGAAGAACGAATGGGTGGCGATGGCACTGACTTTCCTGGTTCCGGCAGGATTCATCTATGTGGACGCGCCCGGGCAGGGGGCTCTTTATACCGCGCTGAACGCTCTGGCGATAGGGGGGATCGTGCTTCAGATATCTTCGGGGTGCTATGTGAGCGGAATCCTGGGAGGCGCGCTGGCCCTGAATGTCACCTATCTGGGGGCACAAGAAAAAGTTGCGCTTCTTGTCCAGAAACGCAACTCCCAAATTATCAGACAGTCCAGGAAAGACTCTCTCAGTTCATTTTTTCAGGCCTCATCTGAGGGAAGAACAGAACGTCCTGAATAGTGGTCTGACCCGTCATGAACATCGTCAGACGGTCGATTCCCATTCCAAGTCCCGAGGTAGGAGGCATACCGTATTCGAGCGCCCTCACGAAGTCCATATCTATGTACATAGCCTCGTCGTCGCCCTTGCTCTTGAGCGCAGCCTGCTCCTCGAAGCGGTGCAGCTGGTCGATAGGGTCGTTGAGCTCGGAGTAGGCATTGGCCAGTTCCTTGCCGCAGACGAACAGCTCGAAGCGTTCGGTAAGGGTGTCGTCGTCCCTGTGGCGCTTGGTAAGAGGGGACATCTCTACAGGATAGTCGGTTACGAAGGTAGGCTGGATGAGCTTGTCCTCGCAGTATTCTCCGAAGATGGCGTCGATCAGCTTGCCCTTGCCGAATGACGGCTCCACTTCCACATTGAGCTTCTTGCAGGTGGCGCGCAGTTCATCCTCGTTCATTCCCTTCACGTCCACTCCCGCGTATTCCCTGATGGCCTCGAGTATAGGAAGGCGCCTGTAAGGGCCGGCGAAATTGACTTCGTTCTCGCCAATCTTCACGACGGTGGTGCCGTTGACCCTGGTGGATATCTTCTCGAGCATCTTCTCCACGAACTCCATCATCCAGATGTAGTCCTTGTAGGCCACGTAGATTTCCATACAGGTGAACTCAGGGTTGTGGGTCTTGTCCATACCCTCGTTGCGGAAGTCCTTGGCAAACTCATACACGCCGTTGAAGCCGCCCACGATGAGTCTTTTCAGGTAGAGCTCATTGGCGATGCGAAGATAGAGCGGAATGTTGAGGGCGTTGTGGTGGGTGACGAACGGACGGGCCGTGGCGCCTCCCGGAATGCTCTGAAGGATAGGGGTTTCCACCTCCAGGCAGCCGGCCTCGTTAAAGTATTCGCGCATCGTGGAGATGATCTGGGCCCTCTTGACGAAGGTCTCCTTCACTCCCGGATTCACGATGAGGTCCACATATCTCTGGCGGTATCTGAGCTCAGGGTCGGTGAACGCGTCGAACACCTGTCCGTCAAGCTCCTTCACGATGGGAAGCACGCGCAGAGACTTGCTCAGCACGGTGAGTTCCTTCGCGTGGATGCTCAGCTGGCCTGTCTGGGTGTAGAATGCAAATCCCTTGATGCCGATGATGTCGCCTATGTCCAGAAGCTTCTTCCAGACGGTATTGTACATGGTCTTGTCCTCACCCGGACAGATCTCGTCTCTTTTTACATAAATCTGTATGCGTCCGCTTTCGTCCTGAAGTTCTCCGAATGAAGCGGCGCCCATAATTCGGCGGCTCATAAGACGGCCGGCGATGCATACGTCTGCGAAATTGCCTTTCTCCGCGTCAAATTCGGCCGCGATCTGAGCGGCGTTGGCGTTTACCGGATAGAGGGCTGCAGGATATGGGTCGATTCCCAATTCCTTGAGCTTTGCGAGGGATTCCCTGCGGATAAGCTCCTGTTCACTGAATTCCTGTACCATTTTTATATTATATCTTCTTTTCTTTCTTTCAAATCACGTATTCTGAGCTGAATGCTGCTGTTCCCCCTGTAGTAGTTCTCGACTATGGAGTAGCAGACGTCGAACGGCTGCCCCTGCCTGATGTAGTCGTAGAACTCGTCCTTGTTGAAGGCTATGGAAGGGATGGCGCGCGAATAGTCTTCCTGGATAAGGTCGAGCTTGAGGTGCTTGCCGCCTGCGCCCACCTTGCGGCCGTTGCCTTCGTCGCATACCTCCTCGGTAAGGAAGGTCGGATTCGTGTTCCCCGGCCCGAAAGGCTGGAACTGCTTGAGTATGCGGAAGAATTTCGGAGTTATCTGGTTGAAGTTGATCTTCGCGTCTATGTCTATGACAGGGGTCATCATCTGCGTGGTGATCTTCCCGTCTATGAATTCGTCCATTCTGCGCGCGAACTCGGCCACATTCTCCTCCTTGAGCGTGAGCCCCGCCGCATAGACGTGTCCGCCGTAGTTCTCGAGCAGGTCAGCGCAGCTCTCTATCGAAGAATAGAGATCGAATCCCTGCACGCTGCGCGCGGATCCCGTGACGAACCCGTTCGATTTAGTGAGCACCACCGTAGAAGGCCTCCACCAGACGCGACGCCACGATGCCCACCACGCCCTTGTTCCAGGACGGGTTATACACTATGGTCGCATTCCTGAATGCCAATGCCTTCCCGCTCTCCACCATCTCGATGGCTTCCTGCGTGATCTCGCGGTCTATGCTCTTGCGCTCGTTGTTATTGTTGTTGATCTGCTCGCCTATCTTCATCGCCCGGATCTTGTCCGTGGCGGTAAGCAGCTGAACTGCAAGCCTTCCGGTGTCCATACGGCCTGCGGCGTTGATCCTCGGGCCGATCTTGAACACGATGTCGTCTATGGTGAGGTGCCCCGGTTCGAGCGAAGACAGCTCGATGATGGCCGCGAGCCCCTTGCGCGGGTTCTCGTTCAGCATCTTGAGCCCGTAGTATGCCAATATCCTGTTCTCTCCGGTCATGCTTACCAGATCGGAGGCGATGCTCACCACCAGAAGGTCCAGCAGCGGCATAAGTGTTTCGAACTCAACTCCGTACCTGAGCGAATAGCCCTGGCACAGCTTGAATCCCACTCCGCAGCCCGACAGGTCGTCGAAAGGGTAGTGGCAGTCCTCGCGCTTCGGGTCCAGCACGGCCACGGCCTCCGGCAGTTTCTCGTCCGGAAGGTGATGGTCGCAGATGATGACGTCTATCCCCAGGGAATTGGCCAGCGCCACCTTCTCCACGGCCTTGATGCCGCAGTCCACGGTGATGATCAGCGACACTCCCTCCTGCTTGGCGAACTTGATGCCCTTCGTGGACACTCCGTAGCCTTCGTCGTATCTGTCAGGGATGTAGAATTCTATGTTCTGGGTGAAACGGCCGATGAACGAATGCAGAAGGGCCACGGCGGTGGTTCCGTCCACGTCGTAGTCCCCGTAGATCATTATCTTCTCCTTCCCGGTTATGGCTTTGCGCAGTCTTTCCACCGCCACATCCATATCCTTCATAAGGAAAGGGTCATGAAGATTGGCTATGTCGGGACGGAAGAAGGCCCTGGCCTGGTCGAAGGTCTCGATACCGCGCTTGACCAGAAGGTCGGCCAGAACTTTGTCTATGCCCACTTCCGTGCTCAGTCTCTCCACCTTTTCAGGGTCAGAAGGCTCTTTCAGTACCCATTTGCTCTCTTTAGTCATCGACTTTTCCCCCTTTTATAATCCCGTATATCTGTCCGGCCACCTGTTCGGCGGTCAGTCCGCCGGTCGGCACCGTCCTGTGGGCCAATCTGTAATTCTTCTCCCGCTCTGCGAGCAGCTCTTCCGGAGCCTGACATCCTGCCAGCACCGGACGGGATGATCTGTCCGCACCGATCCTGTCCAGGAGCGTTTCCAGAGGCGCCTGAAGATAGAAGCACCGGGTGTTCTCCAGTATGTAGTCCCTCAGTGCGCCAATCTGAAGGCTGCCGCCTCCCAGGGACAGCACCATATCGGTGTGCGTGAGAATGTGCATCACCAGCACGTCCCTTATGGCTTCGGCCTCTATCGCCCGGAAACCCGTTTCTCCCTGAAACTCAAATATTTCAGGTATGCTCAGGCCAATCTTTTTCTCTATGTACGAGTCCAGGTCCACCCACTCGCAGCCCAGCCGTGCGGCGAGAATCTCTCCCACACTGCTCTTTCCGGAGCCCATGAAACCTGTAAGACTGACTATCAAAACAATGTCGGTTCTTCCGTCTCGTCGTAATCCGCTTCATCCGGAATCTCGACGACAGGTTCCAGATTGACTGCAAGTCCGGCAGCGGCCTCTTCCTGCCGCTCCTGCTCAGGATCCTCTTTCTGCAGAGGCTCTATGAACTTGACTTTCTTTATTTCGCGCTCGTGGCATTTCTTGCCCTTCGCGGAGATGCCCTTCTTGGCTATCCATTCCTCGGCGTCTATGGCTTCAGGCTCGCGGTGCTCGGATTTGCCTCCGAATGTCACCAGATACTGAGGGTACCTGTCGTCGCTCAGGTCTATGAGCTTGGACTTGGCCCCCTCGGAGATGAAGCTTACCGGGGTGTTGTCGCTGACTATGAAGGAGAAGCGCTTGACATAATATGTCCTGCTGGCTCCGTCGTAGTACAGCGCGGTGTATGTCTTGTCAGGGTCGAACTTCTCTATCTTGAGCACATCTCCCTGGTAGCGGTTCGACACGTCGTAGGACGTGGTGTAGAACGTTCCGTTTTTGAAGATGGCCAGGACTTTGTCGTCAGCCGAGAACGCTCCCAGGTACTGCCCCCTCTGCTCGTCGTTGAGCTTCTGGATGTCGGCGTCGTACCAGATGTCCTTTCCGGAAATGGTGGATACGCCGGCGCTCCTGAGGGTGATCCTGTGTATCAGGTTCTTGCTCACGAGGTTGCCCCTTGACGCCCTGCCCTTGATGGCCAGGGTGGAGAAGTCGTATTCGAAGGAGGTCTTCTTCAGCTTGGCCTTCGGGCGGAGCTGTACCTTCACGGTTTCGGCCTCGCCGTTGCCGTTGGCTGTGAACCATACTATCTGCGAGCCCTCGTCGCCTGTGGTGATGTCGTAATCCTTGTCACGGGTGACCGAAGTGATGGCGAAACGCTTGGCATAGTAGATGCTGGTCTTGCCCATCCGGTAGATTACGTTGTATATGGTGCGGCTGTCGCCACGGTTGAAGATGCCCACGTAGAGCAGGTCCTTGCCGAAGAAGGCCTTGTCGGCCACCTTGGATACCCTGAACACGCCGTCCTTGCGGATGACGATGACTTCGGACAGGTCGGAGCAGTCGCAGATGTACTGAACTCCGTCCTCGCGCTTGAGGGATGTGCCCACGAACCCTTCGGCGTAATTGGCATACAGCTTGGCGTTGTTGCTGATGACCTTGTTCGCCGCGATGGATTCGAATCCGGTGAGTTCGGTCTGTCTGGGGAAGTCCTTGCCGTAGGTCTGCCTGAGGTGTTTGAACCAGTCTATCGTGAATTCCACGATGTGGTCGATGTGGTTCTGCACATCCTGCATCTCGGCCTCGATGCCGCGGATCTTCTCGTCTATGGCCTTGGTGTCGAACTTGGAGAGCTTGCGCACAGGCTTGTCCACCAGATGGTCTATGTCATCCATCACGATGGTGCGCTTGAGCGAAGACTCGTACTCCTTCATCTTCGCGAGGATGGCCTCCTTCTGGGCGTCCCAGCTTTCGAAATCCTGCTGCTCTAGTATCTTGTACACCTTGTTCTCGAAGAAGATCCTTTCGAGTGAGGTGAAATGCCAGCTGTCTTCCAGTTCGTTCATCCTGTAGCGGAGCTGTGCGAGCAGAATCTGCTTGGTATGCTCGGTGCTGTATTCCAGGATGTCGTTCACCGACAGGAAGGCCGGCTTGTTGTCCACTATGACGCAGGCGTTCGGCGCTATCGTGGTCTCGCAGTCGGTGAAGGCGTAGAGCGCGTCTATCGTCTTGTCCGGAGACACGTCGGCAGGCAGATGGATGATGATCTCCACCTTGTCGGTGGTGATGTCGTCTATCTTCTTTATCTTGATCTTGCCCTTGTCGCGCGCTCTGGTGATGGAGTCGATGAGGATGCTCGTGGTTTTGCTGTACGGGATCTCGGTGATGGCGATGGTGCTCTTGTCTATCTTTTCAATCTTGGCCCTCACCTTGACCGAGCCGCCGCGCCTGCCCTGCATATATTTCGAGCAGTCGGCATAACCTCCGGTCGGGAAGTCCGGATAGATCTCGTAAGGCTGTCCCTTAAGGATGTTGATGGACGCGTCGATGAGCTCGTTGAAGTTGTGCGGGAGGATTCTTGAAGACATACCCACGCCAATTCCTTCCGTGCCCTGCGCGAGCAGCAGAGGGAAACGGACCGGCAGTTCGGTAGGCTCCTGGTTGCGGCCGTCGTAGCTGTTCATCCAGTTGGTGATGCGCGGGTCGAAGATGACTTCCTTGGCAAATTTCGAAAGCCTGGCCTCGATGTAACGAGGTGCGGCGTTCGCATCGCCGGTGAGGATGTTTCCCCAGTTACCCTGACAGTCGATGGTATAGCCCTTCTGGCCCAGCTGGACCATAGCTCCGAGGATGGAGGCGTCGCCGTGCGGATGGTATTTCATCGCTTCGCCCACGAGGGTGGCCACCTTGGTGTATGACCCGTTGTCCACCTTGTACATGGCGTGCAGGACGCGTCTCTGCACAGGCTTGAGACCGTCTATGATGTGCGGCACTGCACGGTGAAGTATTACGTATGACGCATAGTCGATGTACCAGTCCTTGAACATTCCGGAAAGCTTGAACTTTTTAGCGTCGCCTTCCAGAAGCTTCTCGTATTTGCCCTCTCCCTGTATGTCGTCATCCGTAGGGATGATTTCCTGATCGATGTCTTCTATATCCTCGCTCATATATTCTCCTTTATTCTTCGTATCCGAACCTGCGAAGTTCTTTCTTGTCCTCTCTCCAGTCCGGAGATACCTTTACGAACAGCTCCAGGAACACCTTCTTCTGGAAGAAATCCTCCATATCGATCCTTGCCGCCGTTCCCACCTTCTTCAGGGCCGCGCCCTTCTTGCCGATGACGATTCCCTTCTGGGATTCCCTCATCACGTAGATCACGGCGCTGATGTCGTATCTCTCCGCCCCTTCCCTGAAGGACTCCACCTGCACCTGACAGCAGTAGGGGATCTCCTCCTTGTAGTTGAGAAGTATCTTTTCGCGGACTATCTCCTCGGCGAAGAAGCGCAGGTTCTTGTCCGTAAAGGCGTCCTTGTCATACCACGGCGGGCAGACAGGCAGCTTGTCTATGACGGTGTCAAGTATCTTTTCAAGCCCGAACCTTTCCTGGGCCGATGCCGGTATGACCTCGGCTGAAGGCACCTTGTCCTTCCACCAGGAGAGCAGTTCCAGCACCCTGGCCTGGTCGCTGATGTCGATCTTGTTCACGACTATCACCACCGGGCAGGTCAGCTTCGAGAGCTTGTCCACGTATTCGCTGTTCTTGTCGGATTTCTCAACGGTGTCGGTAACGTAGAGTATCACGTCGGCGTCGCCTATGGCCGCGTCCACGAAATTCACCATATCCTGCTGAAGACGGTAATTCGGCTTCAGAATGCCGGGGGTGTCGGAGTAGACTATCTGGTAGTCTTCCCCGTTCACTATCCCCATTATCCTGTGCCTCGTAGTCTGGGCCTTGGCCGTCACGATGCTGAGCTTTTCGCCCACCATCGCGTTCATAAGCGTGGATTTGCCTACGTTCGGATTACCGATTATGTTGACGAATCCGGACTTAAACATAGGCGCCCATCCTGAGAATGTTCACCTCTCCTTCGGAAAGTCTTCTCCACTCGCCCTTCTTCAGGCCCTTCTTCGTAAGGCCGGCGAAATATACTCTGTCCAGAGCCTTGACTTCATATCCGAGAGCCTCGAATATTCTGCGCACGATCCTGTTCTTGCCTGAGTGTATCTCTATGCCAAGCTTGCGGTGGTCATCCGCGTCGATGTACTCGAGCTCGTCTGCGGCGATGTTGCCGTCGGTGAGATCGATTCCGGCGAGAATCTTGTCGCGGTCCTCTTCCTGGAGAGGCTTGTCAAGACTTACCTGATAGATTTTCTTCTTGTCGTATGAAGGGTGGGTCAGCTTCTCGGCCAGTTCGCCGTCGTTGGTGAACATAAGCACACCGGTGGTGTTCTTGTCCAGACGGCCTACAGGGAACACTCTGTAGGTGCATCCCTTAAGAAGCTCCATAACGGTCTTCTCTGCGTGAGGGTCGCTGGCCGTGGTGACATAGCCCTTAGGCTTGTTCATAACCAGATAAACCTTCTCCTCGCCCTTGAGCTTCTCGCCGTTGAACTTGATCTCGTCCTTGTAGATGTTGACCTTCGTGCCAAGTTCTGTGACCACCTCTCCGTTTACGGTGACTACGCCTGCCTGGATGAGGGTGTCCGCCTCACGGCGTGAGCATACGCCGGAGTTCGCGATGAACTTGTTGAGGCGTACCTCTTCCTGGATAGGAGTCTTTACGTAATCGTTGTCGGATGTGTTCGTGTCCGTAACCAGAGGCTTGCGGCTGATCATTCTGTTGATGCCCTCCTCCGAAGCGGCTGAATTGAAGTTCTTCTTGAATCCAGGTTTACGGCCAAACTGCGGGCGTCCTCCCTGAGGACGTGCTGAACGGTGCTGTCTGCCTGCGGTGCGGTGTTCTCCGTACGGACGGTTCTGTCCGTAGGAGCGTGTCTCGCCTTCGGCGCTGCTGTTGCGGTGTTCTCCGTAAGGACGGCTCTGTCCGTAGGAGGAGCGTCTTTCTGTTGAATACGGACGACCTTCGCCGGAATTGGCACGGCTCTGTCCGTACTGACGGTGTTCTCCGTAAGAGCGTCCTTCGCCCTCGGAGCTGTTGTTTCTGCGTTCACCATAAGGACGTCCTTCGCCATAGGAGCGGCGAGGGGAGTCGCTGTTTGAACGGTGTGATGAGTAACCACCATCGCGGTGGAATGATGACGTGCTGTACGCAGGTCCTTCGGCTGTTTTTCTTGGTCTAAGTTTGCGGCCGTTTTTTGAAAAATCTTCCATTACTTTAATTCAAAAATGTAAGTGATTGTACCCTCCTGTCTTTCAGGAGTTTCGTTTGTTATTTTATCTAATCTGGTGAAGTGGGTCCTCATCGCTGCGTTCCTCGCTTCTGTCCATAATTTCTTGTCTGTAACGGTGGTTCCCGGCATTCCCGGCGTGGCGTTCACCACGTTGCCGTAGATGTCCACCCATATCTGCACCACCACTATTCCCTTTTCCTGCACCTGGTAGTCTGGTTTCACCAGTCCTCCCACCACTTCGCGTCCCTGAAGGTGGGCGTTCGAGCGTCCCTCTATCGTGGCGCTGTTCTTCGCGTTGCCGTCGCTCTGTCCGGCCTTGAAGGTCGGCGTGGCGCTGCTGGCGGAGTGCGGAGAGCTCGAATCGGCAGGCTTCTTTCCCATTCCCGGGAACAGGGCCTTCTGGTTGATGACAGGTTTTTCCGGTTCCGGAGCGGGCACGTCCACATCCCCGAAATTGTCCGGTTCGCTGGCCGGAGCCTGGTTCGGCACGGGAGCCTCCACCGGGCTTTCGCTCTTCTGGACGAGTTCCACCGGTTTCTCCAGGTCCACCTCTTCCGAACGCGGCTGCCTGCCCTGTTCGGTCTTGATCTCCTCCATCTCGGCGGAGAAGTCTATGAGTATCGATTTCTCCTCAGGCGGAGGGTAGATGTAGTTCAGTCCGTTGAATGACAGCAGAGGAATGGCGATGCCATATACGAGCGCGATCGAGAGTATTCCCGCTACCCTCGACCTTCGGGAAGATCTCTTCCTTATGCTGCCGTATGCCGTCCTCTGTTCGTTCATCCTATTCCGGTGAAGTGGCC
>CAYMDZ010000004.1:0-3005 GCA_964389355.1 uncultured Muribaculaceae bacterium
CGATCTGGTAGCGGCTGCATTCTCTTCACGAATCTCTTCCTTTTTCTTGTTGTTTGCCATTTTATCTAAATTTTATTTGTTTCGCTATTTCGTCCGGCCGCCCCGTGAAAGCCGATGTCCGGCCACATCACCGTTCAGGCTGCCGCTTCCGGTTCACTGATAACCAAAAAGTCTACGAAGATACGGATATTTCCGCGAATATGCAAAACCGTTCCGGACGTCATCCGCAACGCCCGATACTTTATATTATATTACCCGATATTACCCGGCAGGCCAGAGACTTTTCGAAGCGTTTGCCCGTACAGGGTCGCGAAGCGACAGCGCAGAAAAGACTCTGCGCTGCCAGACCTGCACATAATGGCGGCGACATCAAAAAGATTCATTATATTTGCAGACTTGTAATAGAAATCAGCACCCCTGATATCCTTGGACTTTATAACAGTTATCTGCATATATGCCAGACAGCAATTTCATCGACTACGTGAAGATCTTCTGCCATTCCGGTCACGGAGGGGCGGGCTCGATGCATCTTTACAGGGCCAAGTACGTACCCAAGGGAGGTCCGGACGGCGGTGACGGCGGCCGCGGAGGCCACATCATTCTCAAGGCCGACCCCCAGTTCTGGACCCTCATACACCTCAAATACCGCAAGCACATCATCGCCGAAGACGGCGAGAGCGGAAGCGGCGGACTCTGCCACGGCAAGAACGGCGCGGACATCACGCTCAGCGTGCCTGTGGGCACCGTCGTGAAAGACGCCGAGACCGAAGAAGTGCTCTTCGAAATGATCGAGCCGGGCGAAGAACGCATCCTCTGCCAGGGGGGCCGCGGCGGACTCGGAAACAACAACTTCAAGACCCCTACCCTCCAGACGCCGCGCTTCGCACAGCCGGGCGAGGAAGGCACGGAAGGCTGGTTCATCCTGGAGCTGAAGATATTGGCAGACGTGGGGCTGGTGGGATTCCCGAACGCAGGCAAATCCACCCTGCTCTCATCCATAACGGCGGCCAAGCCGAAAATCGCTTCCTATGCGTTCACCACGCTCGAGCCGAACCTGGGCATAGTCAAATACTACGGTGACCAGTCATTCGTGATGGCCGACATTCCGGGCATCATCGAGGGCGCGCACGAAGGCAGGGGCATTGGCCTGAGATTCTTAAGACACATAGAGCGGAATTCCGTGCTTCTGTTCATGGTATCCGTCGAGGAGGAGGACATCCGCGCCTGCTATGGGACTCTGCTGAACGAATTGGAGATGTACAACCCGGAACTGCTTGACAAGAAGCGAGTTCTGGCCATCACCAAGTGCGACCTCATAGACAAAGATATAGAAAAGGACCTGGAGCCGGGCCTGCCGGAAGACCTGCCGCACATATTCATCTCGGCAGTGGCAGGGTCAGGCCTGAGGGAACTCAAGGACCTGCTCTGGAAGGCGCTCCACGAAGAAGACTGATTTATCACCTATGACAGACTTTATACAGCATCTCGAAACCATCGACCAGAACGTCAGCCTGTGGATCAATTCGTTCCACACTGAGTTGACGGACAAAATATGGCTCTTTTTCAGCGACCGCCTCATCTGGCTGCCGCTTTACCTGCTGATTCTCGGACTCATCATCCACAAACGCGGATGGAAAAAGGGCCTTCTCGCAGTGCTTTTCATCGCGCTCATCATCCTCACCTCGGACCAGTTCTGCAATCTGGTCAAGAATATGGTGTGCCGTCTCCGCCCGAGCAACAACCCCGCAATGATCGCGCGCGGCCTCAACTACCCTGCCGGCATCGGCAGCCACATCTACGGATTCTTCTCCGCACACGCAGCCAACGCGTTCGGGTTCGCAGTGGCCGCAGGGCTGATCCTGCACAGCTGGGCGTGGGGGTCAGGGCTCTGCGTATGGGCCGCTCTGGTGGGCATCAGCCGTGTATTTGTGGGAAAACACTTCCTCGGAGACGTGCTCACGGGAGTAATCGTAGGAACGGTTATCGCGCTGATATTCTGCCTGATATACTTCAGGCTACTTAAGCCCCGTACTGCCAAATCCGCCGGCGCCTCTCTCTGAGCTGGACAGTTCTGAGGTTTCCTCCCACTCGATGCATTCGTGGCGGGCCAATACTATCTGCGCTATGCGCTCGGAAGGTTCTATGACGAAAGGCTCATTTGACAGATTCACCAGAATCACCTTCAGCTCCCCGCGGTAATCGGCGTCGATGGTACCCGGACTGTTCAGAACGGTGATGCCGTGCCTGGCCGCCAGACCGCTGCGCGGACGCACCTGCACCTCATAACCCACAGGAATCTCCATAAACAGTCCCGTCGGGATGACAGCCCTCTGAAGAGGGGCCAATTCCACCGGTTCACTGATGTCCGCACGCACGTCCATACCCGCGGAAGCGAGGGTCGAGTACTGCGGAAGAGCATTGGCGCTCTTGTTTATAACCTTTACTGTCATATAGTTGCTGTTTCTGATTATGCCAATGGCTATTTCGGGGCCTTCCTGTAAAGAATGGCCGCGACGATGGCGAAGATGACGTTAGGCATCCAGAGCGCCACGAACGCGGACAGGGTGCCCGCATACACGAACATCTGGCTGAAGCGCATGAACAGGATGTACGTGAACGCCAGACCGATGCCCAGGCCGAGGTTCCAGCCTATTCCGCCCCTTTTCTTGCGGGACGAAAGCGCCACGCCCATAATGGTGAGGATGAATGCGGAGAAAGGAAGGGCGTAACGGTTGTTCTTTTCTATCTCGGCGTACATCACATTCGAGTCTCCGCGCATCTTCTGGGTGTCTATCAGGGCGTTCAACTCCCCTATGGACAGGGTCTGAACGGTCTTCTCATTGAAATAGAAATCATTGAGTTTCAAAGCGATGACCGTGTCCAGCTTCTCGCCGATCTCCACCTTGTCGGCCAGGCCCTCGGAATAGTTGCGAAGGGTGTAACGTCTTAGTTTCCAGCCGTCGAAGGTACTGTCCCATACCGCCGAATCGGCGGTCAGCTTGCTC
>CAYMDZ010000004.1:3105-11193 GCA_964389355.1 uncultured Muribaculaceae bacterium
TTTCCAGCCGTCGAAGGTACTGTCCCATACCGCCGAATCGGCGGTCAGCTTGCTCACGAGCTGGTTGTTCTCGATGCTCTCCAGGGTGAACTTGTAGGCCGTCTTGTTCCATTGGCTGAAAGACTCCACATACACGAACTGGCCCGGAGCTATCTGGTAATGGATGTTGCGGGTCTTGGTGGAGCTTCGCTTCTTGACGTAGGTCTGCTCGAATTCGAGCCGCACGGCGTTCGAGTGCGGGATCACGTACAGGTTCAGTCCGAGCGAGAGGCCCGTAATTATCGCAGCGGCAGCCATATACGGCATAAGCATGCGCCGGTAGCTGATGCCGCTCGACAGGATCGCGATAATCTCGGAATTGGCAGCCTGACGCGAAGTGTAGAACACCACCGTAATGAACACGAACAGCGGGCTGAACATGTTTATGAAATACGGAATGAAGTTCAGGTAGTAGTCCACGATGATCTCCTTCAGCGGCGCCTCGTTCTTCACGAAATCGTCTATCTTCTCGGAAATGTCGAATATGATCACGATTCCGATTATCAGGACAAGGGCTACGAAGAAGGTGAGTATGAAGCTCTTGAATATGTACCAGTCCAGTTTCTTGGGGCGAAGTTCTATCATAATCTGGAAGTGATTCGGGGCATTACGGAGTTCTTCCACGGAGTGAAGTCCCCTGCCTGTATGTGTGCTCTGGCCTGGCGGACGAGGTCCAGATAGAATGCGAGGTTATGTTCGCTGGCTATCATCCCGGCGAAGATCTCGCCCGCTATGAACAGATGCCGCAGATAGGCCTTCGAATAGGTGTGGTCCACGAACGAGGTTCCGCTCGGGTCGAGCTCGGAGAAGTCGCTTTCCCACTTGGCATTGCGCATGTTCATGATGCCGTTCCAGGTGAAAAGCATGCCGTTGCGCCCGTTGCGGGTAGGCATCACACAGTCGAACATGTCCACGCCGCGCGCTATGCCCTCGAGGATATTGGCAGGAGTGCCCACGCCCATAAGGTAGCGGGCCTTCTCCTTAGGGATGATGGGGTGCAGAAGCTCTATCATCTCGTACATCTTCTCCGTAGGCTCCCCCACTGCGAGGCCGCCTATGGCTATGCCCACCTTCGAGAACTGCAGCGCGTGCTCGGCGGCCTCCCTGCGGAGTTCCGGATACACACAACCCTGGATTATAGGGAAGAATGTCTGTTCGTAGCCGTAGAGGGGCTCCGTCCCGTCGAAATGGCGGGCGTACCTCTCGAGCCAGCCCTTCGTGAGATCCAGAGACTTCCTGGCATATTCCACGGTGGCGTCGCCCGGGCAGCACTCGTCGAGGGCCATCATAATGTCGGCACCGATTATGCGCTGGGTCTCGACATTGTTCTCAGGAGTGAATTCGTGGCGCGAACCGTCTATATGCGAACGGAAAGTGCATCCGTTCGGGGTAAGTTTTCTGATGGGGCTGAGCGAGAATACCTGGAATCCGCCGCTGTCGGTGAGGATGGGCCTGTCCCAGCTCTCGAAACGGTGAAGTCCGCCGGCAGCCCTGAGAATGTCAAGGCCCGGACGGAGATAAAGATGATAGGTGTTACCCAGTATGATCTCGGCCTTGATGTCATCCTTAAGATCGTGATGATACACACCCTTCACCGAACCGACAGTGCCGACCGGCATGAATATGGGCGTATGGATCTGACCGTGATCTGTGGTAAGGACTCCGCATCTGGCATTCGATGCGCCGTCAAGGCTCTCCAACTCAAATTTCATACGCCAAATATAGCAATAATCCCGCAAAAACTCGTATTTTTGTACCGCTCCGGCGCCAAGTTCCGCTGGCATCGCCACGATGCGGACGCAAAACTGGCATCACGGCCGGATCCGGACGGAAAACATAATCAATAAATACAGCTAATGAAGAAAATTTCATCCATCAGCCTCAGGCTGATTCTTCTGAACTTCCTCGAATATGCAGTTTGGGGAGCTTACCTCACCTCGCTCGGACGTTATCTCGGCAGTATCGGAATGGGCCCGCAGATCAAGTGGTTCTTCGCCATGCAGGGCATCGTGTCCATCTTCATGCCGGCCCTGATGGGCATCCTCGCCGACCGTAAGATGCAGGCCCAGAAAGTGCTGTCGATGTGCCACGGACTGGCCGGCGTCGCCATGATCGGAGCCGGAGTGTACTGCCTCAACGCAGGAGCCGCAGTGGCTTTCGCCCCGCTTTTCGTGCTCTACAGCATCAGCGTCGCATTCTTTATGCCTACCATCGCCCTGGTGAACTCAGTGGCCTACAACGCCCTCGAGAAGGCTGGCAAGGATCCGGTTAACGACTTCCCTCCTATCCGCGTGTTCGGAACGGTCGGCTTCATCATAAGCATGCTCACCACGAACTTCCTGACCATCAAGGGCGTGCACATGCAGGACTCATACACCCAGCTCATCTCTTCAGGTATCATCTCCCTGGTTCTCTGCGCCTACGCGCTCACCATGCCGGAGTGCCCTACCAAGAAGGGAGAAAGCAAGAGCTTCGCGGACAGCCTCGGCCTCAAGGCCTTCACCCTGTTCAAGGACAGGCAGTTCGCCATTTTCTTCATATTCTCCATGCTGCTCGGCGCATCCCTTCAGATCACCAACGGCTATGCCAATACCTTCCTGGGATCCTTCGCCGGCAACCCTGCCTACGCTGACACCTTCGCAGTGAAGAACTCCAACGCGCTCATCTCGCTTTCACAGCTCTCCGAAACCCTCTGCATCCTTCTCATACCGTTCTTCATGAAGAGATACGGCATCAAGAAAGTGATGCTCATCGCGATGTTCGCCTGGGTATTCCGCTTCGGATTCTTCGGACTCGGAACCCCGAGCATGCCGGGAGTTATCCTCTTCATACTCAGCTGCGTGGTTTACGGTGTAGCCTTTGACTTCTTCAACATCTCAGGCTCCCTCTACGTAAACGAGAACACATCGAATGACATCCGTTCTTCTGCCCAGGGCCTGTTCATGCTTATGACCAACGGGCTTGGCGCCACCATCGGAACGCTCGCAGCAGGTGCAGTGGTCGATGCGTGCGTTTACAACGCCGCTTCTCCGTCATGGAGCAAGGCCTGGTACATTTTCGCTGGCTACGCCTTCGTGGTGGGCGTGCTCTTCGCGCTCTGCTTCAAGGAGCCGAAAAAAGCGGACAAAGAAGCATAGCCCTAATAACTGCTCCCATACGCGGCCTCGACGAGATAATTGTCGAGGCCTTTGTTGTATGTCCCTGCAGGCATATTGCCCACATCATACTGCCTGACAAAATGATAATAGCCCTGACGCCCGTCACTGTATTGCTTCATCTCGCCGGGAAGATAATTCCCGTATCCTTCCCTGTTGCAGACCATTTCCGTCACCCTGTCGGTCATCTGATAGAAATCGAATTCGAAAATCTCCCTGTGCTTCACCAGATAGGGCGCCGCATCCTGGATAAACGCTCGCGGCGTGTAGTCCTCTGAAGTGTCGAACCAGGAATTCTCGCTGGCCGTGGCCGGGATCTTCACCTTCGATATGCTGTTGTCATAATGCGAACATATCATGATGAAAAAAGGAAGATTGGCACTCCAGATGGAAGCATAGGCCTTGGTCGAATATTCGCAGAACGGCACCCAGGAGACGCCCAGTTTGGCGGGAGAAGAAGGATAAATGAAGTCGTACTGGCATCCCACACTCACATAGAGCACCAGATCGAGCGTATAGTACCCGGTATAGGACTTTTTGGTATAAGGATTGGTCACCTCCCCCTTCAGGGCCAGTTGCCCGCACGCCGGAAATACGGTGGTGGACATCGCGGTGAAAGTCAGGTTCCTCCCGCTCACTGCTGCAGCCGAAGAATATATGTCGGACGATCCGGCCGTGAATGCTTCCTGGGGAGTGGCTGTCAGGTCCGAAGTGCTGTGCACAATGCTCCAGTTCACCAGATGCTCCGAAGGGCCCTTGCCAGGGAAAGGAATGGCGGCGGACAGGCTTCTCAGATTTCCGGGCGCCACCTGATAATTGTAAACGTCGCCCAGATGACCCTGCCCCGGGAAAGCCTTGACACACTGCAGTCTGGCCACGGCACTGAGCGTGGATTTGTTAAGTTTGAAAGTCAGCTTGTATTCCGTCGCCTCATCCAGTTCCTCCTTGCCAAAAGCCTTGACTTCCTGCACGAATCCCGTCGATTCATAATAGTCATATCTCTTGTCTGCCACGGCATAGGCCGGGATAAACCAGGCCTTGCTGCCCGCATCGGAAGTGAAAGTCGGCATCCCGTACAGGGTATCAAAAGACGAATACGCCTTCGCCAGCGTCGTGACCCCATTATAGGTCATCAGTTCGTCGGGCATACGGAAGTGCTTCATACTCAGGAAAGTGCCGTCACTGTATGCCAATGATGCCGTAATGCTTGAATCGTAATACGTCCCCGAAGAAGTCACGCTGTAGCACCCGGCCTCCGTGATGAACCCGTCCCCCACTTTCAGCTCAGGCCTGTACGAGGCTGCCAGACTGAACGTCTTTTCCGCCTTGAAACATTTGACACCGATCTCCGCAGCGCCCCCGTTTTCATCCTGCCTGTGAATATACAGCGTGCGGGAAGACGGATTCAGACAGAACATGTCGCCCGAAGTCTGGTCATACTGCGTCTGCCAGTCAGAAAGCGACCCGTCGTCCAGATTCCAGGAAACTCCGCCCACATCCACGATCACTTCCTTTCCCTCCACCTCATCGAAAGTTATGTAACCGTACTCCCCGGCACACTGCGGTATATGGGCAGTGTAGGAAGTGAATTCCACGGGACGGTATGACAGGCCCAGCTTCATCTCACCGGACTGCTTCCCGTCCCAGGATTCCACCTTCACAGTAGCCTCCGGCAGGGTTATCCCGCCGAAAAGGGACCTCGCATACAGTTTTCCCCCGCTGGTCTTGAGCTCCAGACTGCCGTCCACCTGCTCATCTGCGACCTGGGCATAAAAGGTCATATCGGACGGTGACACCTGCAGCGGAAGCTCCGTCCATCCGTCCTCCTCGTATATATACTGGAATGACTGGGAGAACTTGAGAGTTCTCGAATCCGACAGACCTTCCAGGGCAGATTTCCAGCTGCTTCTGAGCGTTCCGTCATCGGACAGGGTGAGACCTACTTGGACATTGGTGTTGCGCACCACATTGAAATCCGTGACGTTGTCGCTGCCCAGATACAGCCTGAGTTTAAGATCCGCCTCAGCCCCGGACGTGGTCCAGTCCCCGGCAATTTCCATATAGGTGCACAGGCCGGCCTTCTCCGGGATGGAGTCCGGAGTCTTCTGCCACGGGTCGGCATTATCCGGCAGGAGCACGCCCTGACAGTTCTCCGGCACATAGAAGTCCACGCTCTCCCCCGCGTTCAGTCTGGAAAGATCTTCCGGACCGGCATAATCGCCGGGGCCAGTCACAGACGCCTTGCTGGCACCTGAAAAAGGCGCTATGGACGAGGCCGCCTGACATATCCGCACAGACTTGAACTGCACCTCGCAGTGTTCCAGCAGCGGCTCTATGCTGAGCGAATACTTGGATACCAGACGGGTCAGAGGCAGGTCGAGCGACCTTATGCCGTCGGAAAGGTTCACACTGCAGCCTTCCCTGAGGCACATGGGCAGAGTCCCGTCCGAATTGAGCTCCCACGCACATGACACGTCACAGAGTTCCGACTCCGCGTGTGGCACTATAACTTCGCCTACATTGGCCAGTACATACACGGTATAATTCCTGCTGCGGTCAAGCGTGATTCTGGCGCTCGACCCTTCAGCATACACACTGCCATGCAGCACGCCGTCGCAATAGGCATATATGTTCATGTCCGAAATCCCGGTCTCCTGAACGTTCGCGGCGCTTTTGGTGCCCTTTCCGAAGGCACGCACCTCCACCTCGACCATCTGGGGCTCGAGCTGTTCCAGTTTTTCGCAGGCACACGCAGCGAAGACTGCCAGGACCGCATAAAGCAACTTTTTCATAGTTCCACTTTTTCCCAATTCTGTACACTTACGCTGAACGCGTTCTCCACATAGGCGATGTTTATATAGACGTCGTCCAATGACGGACTGGTCCAGTCCACCCCGCCCTCGATAAGATCCGCCCCCACATTCCGGGTAAAGAGCGCCGTCAGATCATCTCCTTCCGGAGGAAGCAGTTCCAGCGAAAGGGACGAATCCAACTGTCGCGGGATGCTTATCATATAACGCGCCCCGGACTTGTCGGAATACATCAGCGGCTGAGCGATAACGTAAAATTGGCCCGGCACAGGAGCAAGGGATCCCATTACCACCCCACTGACATTGCTTCTGATCCTTACCCTGCAATCCAGGCCAATTACGTCCACGAACACCCTGCAGAACTGTTTCTGAAGGGCCGCGTCTATCTCTTCCACATCCGACAGGCAGTCCACCCTGCAGGCATAGGCATAAAGCGAAGGCATCTGCTCTCCCAGTTCTATCTCTCCGCCCCAGTCCTGATCCACGCCATTGAAACTCACCACCTCATATCCTTCCGCCTTGGCAAGATCAAAACCAGCCTTCGCTATGCCGTCTACCTTGGAGATATGCACGGACTCCCGGCACTGCCCGTCCAGTCCCACCCTGAAGCTCACACCCGGGTCATCTCCCCCGCTTACGCTCATAAACAGCAAGCTGGGGCAAGCCGAGCGGTCACTCTTGATACTGCAGGACTCTGCCGCAATCAGGACCGTAAGAAAAAGACCGAGAATCCGCGCACGCATAACACCAAACTATATTTCTTCTGTAACGCTAACCAAAGTCCAGTCCACAACATTCACATTGAAGCTTATGTCCGAAGTGGTTACGGGAGTGTCCACATCATCAGACCCGGGTCTTTTGATCTTGATTTCCGTAAACTCATAGGACTTGTTGCGTTCCAGTGCAGGAAGGTCTACCGGATAATAATATGTCTTGGTCCCCAGTGTGGCGTCAATAACCACCCTGGTCGTATTCTCCGAATTGTCATTCGGCATCGTATAGAAATAATGCGGCGTTGTGTAGGATGCATCCTTGGCCACGGTGGCCGACACCCTGTCGTACAGCAGGGTCGGCAGATCAGTTTCCGCTGAAGATCCGTTATACCATTTGCTTACCGCCACCTTTCCTGAGATACTGCCGTTCCCGGCCGCATTCCGCACATAGATACTGTTGATTTTGAAAGTGAGACTGTTCAAAGAGGCAGACTCGAAATTCCTGGTAATCTTGTGCACCACGATCCTGGACACCATTCGGGTTACTGATATATTCACAGCCGAAGTTGTGGGAAGTTTGGCCGTACTGCTTCCGAACATCACCAGTGCCTTGGTTGCATTCGCATTAAGATCTATCAGATGCGACAGGAGTTTGGTCTTGCTGCTGATGCTCGACATATCCGGCGCGTTCACCAGGGCATACACCTCCCTGTCTCCGGCCGTACAGGTAAGCGACATGGATGGCCCCTTGCCCGTTCCGTAGGCATCGAGCATATCGTCCCTGAACACGAACACCTGCAGTGTGCCGATGATCTTCTCGTTCTCAGCCACTGCTCCGGCCTCACCGGTGGATTTCACCTGCAGCGAGCTGAAAGCATTGACATTGAGCACGCACTTTTCGCCCTCTTCCGGGAGCGGATATTCGTCCTTTGACAGATTCTTGTTGCACGAAGCCAAAGCGACCGCCCCGCAAAGCAGGGCACAGACAAATTGATGATTTTTCATAGACTCTCTTTTTACATTTCATACTGAAGGGGTTCATCTGTTTCCACCGGGACTACGCGGTTCGCAACTATCTCGAAGACAGTCCTTTCCACATCGTCATTACCTGTGAATTTCTGCGAGCGTATGCGCCCGCTGACATAAAGCTTGGTCCCCTTGTCCAGCTTGTCAAGGTCCTTCATATTATCTCCGGCCCAGGCCACTATCTGATGCCAGGTGGTCTCGATGACGGCCTGACCGTTCTTGTCCTTGTAAGCTCTGGATGTAGCCAGCGTAAAATGATAGACTTTTTTTCCTGCCGTCTCCTGACAGCGTACTGAACCTACGACTCCCCGCAGTTCAACTCGATTCAAATTTTCCATTGAAGTT
>CAYMDZ010000004.1:11293-13352 GCA_964389355.1 uncultured Muribaculaceae bacterium
TACTGAACCTACGACTCCCCGCAGTTCAACTCGATTCAAATTTTCCATTGAAGTTTCAATTAGTTTAAAATAGCATTAAGTTCTGATGCGCCCCGCAGAACTTCCGGGAGCAAAGGTGAAGAAGATTTTTCACATTTCCTCGCCTCCGGGACGAATATCTAGCTAATATTCAATTATTTACAGAAAGGGCTAAATTATTTCACCCGCCACGGCGGATTCTTACAGGGGCAGAAAAAGCCGTACGGCACCGTAAAAATTACTTTTCAGTAAGATTCCGCACCGGGAAGAACCCTGTGACGGACTTTTTCCTACATTTACCGCGCAAGCCAATAATCAACACGATGAGCTACGTCAAACACATCAAGGAATACCACTGTCTGTACTGCAATTCCACCGTCTACGGGCGCACGGACAAGAAATTCTGCAGTGAAGAATGCAAAAACGGATACTACAACGATTACAGGAAACGGCAGCACCGTTCGCGCATTTCAGTTGTCAGGATTCTGGAACAGAACTACGCCGTTCTGGAAAACCTGCTGGCCATAGACGTAAAAAGCGTCCAGCTCGATGCGCTGGACGCTTTGGGATTTCAGATACCCTACTGCACCTACACTGCGGTGAAAGGAACCCACCGTATCTATCAGTGCTATGACATAGAGTACAGGATATCGAAAAAAGCACTCTCCGGAATCATCCGGCTCTGACTACTTCTTGTGTACAGGAGCCGCCGGTTTCTCAGGAACAGGAGTGGTCACGAATGAACCTACCTGCTTGTCATACTCCTCAGGAGTGATCATATGGCAGGAACCGTTGACCTGGGCTCCCATATCCACCTGAAGCTTGTTCACATAGATGTTGCCCTCGATGATGGCGTTTGACTTGAGGGTAAGAAGGTCCTTGACATAGGCGTCTCCCTTCAGGGTTCCGAGGAAATCAACGCTGCTGCAGGCCAGACCGCCTGAAATGACTGCCTGAGGTCCTACCACAATCTTGCCTTTTGAGAAGACCTTGCCCTCAATCTTGCCGTCCACGCGGATATCGTTGTCTGATGAAATCTCTCCCTTGATGGCTGTGCCGACTGAAATGCGGCTTACGTCATTGACGTTAAGTTCAGGCTCCACAGCCTTCTTAACCTTTGATAAATCCATGTTCATAACTGTACGTATTTTATTTAAATTTTAAACCAATCCTTTGCCATGGCAGTTCTTGTATTTCAGACCGCTTCCACAAGGGCAAGGGTCGTTTCTGCCAATCTTCCTGTCCGCTATCACCGGTGCCTTGGCCTTCTGCTCGCCATTGGTTACCAGGTCGTTGCGGTGAGCCTGGAGACGGGATGCGTCAGGTCTGGTCTGAACCGGCCTGCGCGGCTGATCCTCTATAGGGATGAATGCGCGAAGCAGGAACGAGAGCACATCCTGATTGAGTGACTCGAGCATCTGCGCGAAGAGGTTGTAGCTCTCGAGCTTGTACACCACCTTAGGGTCCTTCTGCTCGTGAACGGCATTCTGCACGCTCTGCTTCAGGTCGTCCATCTCACGGAGATGTTCCTTCCAGTGCTCGTCTATCTGATAGAGTATAATGTTCTTGCTCAGGGTCTTGGCCACCTCGCGGCCCTCAGACTTGTATGCCTTCTCCAGGTTGACGGACAGGGTGATGACCTTGCGTCCGTCAGATACAGGGATGGCTATGTTCTTGTACATGTTGCCCTGCTTCTCGTAAACCTGCTTGATGATAGGGCTGAGCCTGTCCACGAGACCGTCCATCCTGCGCTGATAGCATTCCTGCATATGGCGGCAGAGGGCTGAAACGATGTCGTCCTTCTTCGAGTGTTCGTAGAACTGGGCGTCGAACCCCGGATCAATTGAGAATCTGGCCATCAGCGACTCGCTGAAGTCCTCGAATGACATTCCGCTGCAGGAATCCACGAACAGCGAAGCCGAGTCTATCATCATGTTCTGAAGGTCAATCTCTATCTTGTCACCGTTGATGGCATTGCGTCTTCTTGAATAGATGGCCTCCCTCTGGTAGTTCATCACGTCATCGTACTCGATGAGGTTCT
>CAYMDZ010000005.1:0-12281 GCA_964389355.1 uncultured Muribaculaceae bacterium
TGTGCGCCGCGTGAGGTCGTCTTCCACTACCGGATTTTCCGTCGTGTGGGTGGAATTCAACTGGGGCACAGACATTTATCTCGCCCGGCAGATAGTCTCCGAGAAGATCGCCACGGTGAAGGACGAACTGCCGGAGGGCGTGGGAAACCCGACGCTTGGCCCGCAGTCTTCGATACTCGGGGAACTGATGTTCGTGGCCCTCACCGCCGACACCACTTCGATGCAGGACCTGCGAACCATTGCGGACTGGACCATCAGGCCAAGGCTGCTCGCTACCGGAGGTGTGGCGCAGGTGGCAGTGATGGGAGGTGACATCAAGGAATATCAGATTCTGCTCGATCCGGGCAGGATGAACCATTGCGGCGTGTCGCTGGGCGATGTGATCGGCGCGGTGGAGAATATGAACCAGAATACTTCTGGAGGTATCCTCTATGAATACGGGAACGAATACATAGTCCGCGGGGTCCTGTCCACTTCTGATGTCGGGGCTCTCGGTCAGGCTGTGGTCAAACGCGTGGACGGCAAGCCTGTTACGCTGCGTGACGTGGCCACGGTGAAAGTCGGCTCCCACAGTCCGAAGATGGGTGTGGCCTCGCACGACGGGCATCCGGCCGTGATGGTCACCGTCACCAAGCAGCCCAATGTCAGTACCATAGAGCTTACCGCCCAGATAGACAAGGCTTTGGCTGAACTTCAGAAGACCATTCCCGCAGATGTGAAGATGTCCACCGACATCTACCGCCAGGAGCGGTTCATCAACAATTCCATCGACAACGTGAAGAAGTCGCTTTTCGAGGGCGGCCTCTTCGTGGTGATCATCCTGTTCATATTCCTTATGAACGTGCGCACCACGCTGATCTCGCTGGTCACCATTCCGTTGTCGCTGGTCATCACCATCCTGACGCTTAAGCTTATGGGTCTCACCATCAACACGATGAGCCTCGGAGGTATGGCCATAGCCATCGGTTCGCTCGTGGATGACGCCATAGTGGATGTGGAAAATGTCTTCAAACGTCTCCGCGAGAACCACAATCTGCCGCCGGATAGCCGCGCATCCACACTTTCGGTGGTGTTCGAGGCTTCCCGTGAGGTCCGTATGCCAATTCTTAACTCCACTCTTATCATAATAGTGAGTTTCGTGCCGCTGTTCTTCCTCTCCGGAATGGAAGGAAAGCTGCTCGCACCGCTTGGCATAGCGTTCATAACTTCGCTCTGCGCCTCGACGCTGGTTGCCCTCACCTTGACCCCAGTCCTTTGCAGCTATCTGCTGGGCCGGTACAAGGGTGACAAGGCGGACCGCGAACCGGCTCTGACCAGGTGGCTCAGAAAGGTTTACGCACGTGCGCTCAACTGGTCGCTTGCTCACCGGAAAGGCGTGCTGGGAGCGACTCTGGCCGTGTTCGTGGCCACCGTGATCATCTTCCTGTCGCTTGGCAGCAGCTTCCTGCCGCCGTTCAACGAGGGGTCGTTTACCATCAATGTCAGCACTATGCCGGGCGTGTCCCTCGAGGAGTCCGACAGAATTGGCGCCAGGGTGGAGGAAATCCTGCTGAGCATCCCGGAGATACAGACCGTCGGCCGCAAGACCGGACGCGCCGAGCTTGACGAACACGCGCTCGGGGTGAACGCCTCCGAGATCGAAGCTCCGTATGTGCTGAGCGGGCGCTCGAAGGACGAACTCTCCGCCGAAGTCCGCGAGAGGCTCAAGGTGATTCCGGGCATCAACGTGGAGGTCGGCGCACCTATCACGCACCGCATCGACGCCATGCTCTCCGGCACCCAGGCCAATATCGCCATAAAGCTCTTCGGTACGGACCTTAACCGTATGTACCTGATAGGCAATCAGATCAAGCAGGCCATCTCCGGAATCGAAGGCGTGGCGGACCTCAACGTCGAGCAGCAGGTCGAAAGGCCTCAGCTTCAGATAGTTCCGCGCCGTGAGATGCTCGCGCGCTACGGCATCACCATACCGGAATTCGAGAAGATGATAAGCGTGCTGCTTTCCGGTGAGAAGATTTCGCTGGTCTATGAGGGTAACCGCTCGTTCGATCTGCTTCTGAAGGTGGACGACGACTGGCGCGCCACCGCCGAGAACATACGGAACCTGATGGTCGATGCCGACGGGCAGAAAGTGCCTCTCGGATACATCGCAGACGTGATTTCCGCCACCGGTCCGAACACCATCAACCGCGAGAACGTGGCCCGCAAGATCGTGATATCTGCCAATGTAGCCGGCCGCGACCTGGGCAGCGTGGTGTCCGACATCCGCAGCACCATAGACGAAAAGATAGTGCTTCCGGAGGGCTACCGCATCGAATACGGAGGCCAATTCGAGAGTCAGGAGGCCGCTTCGCGCACCCTGCTCATCACATCGATATTCGCTATAATCATAATATTCCTGCTGCTGTTCAAGCAGTTCCGCAATGCCACGCAGTCACTCGTCGTTCTGCTCAACCTGCCGCTTGCCCTGATAGGCGGCGTGCTGGTGATCTGGCTTACTGACGGGGTGGTCAGCATCCCGGCCATTATCGGATTCATCTCGCTGTTCGGCATAGCCACGCGCAACGGTATGCTTCTGGTGGCGCGGTACAACGACCTTCGCTCCGGCGGTATGTCCCTGATGGACAGCGTGCTGACAGGTTCGGAAGACAGGCTCAACCCTATCCTTATGACGGCTCTTACTTCCGCTCTGGCGCTGATCCCGCTGGTGATAGGAGGCGACCTGCCGGGAAATGAGATTCAGAGCCCTATGGCCAAGGTGATCCTGGGAGGTCTGTTTACATCCACCTTCCTGAACGGATTCATCGTGCCGATTATGTATTTGATTACCAATAAGAAAAATACCTTGAAGGAGGAGAAGATATGAAATGTGCGGTTTACGGAATTGTGATTGCGGCACTTCTCTGTCCGGCCGCTTCCTACGCTCAGAGTCTCAGGGTGGAGGAAGTGCTCGGCAGCGTGGAGAAGAACAATATAACGCTGAAGGCCCTGGCCGCCGAGCTGGAAGCGGAAAAGCTGGAGAACAGCCTGTCGTCCAGTCTGCCCGACCCGGAGATAGAATTCAGTTACCTGTGGGGCAGCCCGGTAGCCATCGGGAACCGTCAGGATGTGTCTGCGAGCCAGACCTTTGACTATGCGACGCTGTCAGGTGCGAGACGCCGCGCCGCAGACGGACGGAACGACTTGGCGGAAAGCAGTTTCCGCTCTGAAAGGCAGTCCATACTGCTTCAGGCGGAGCAGTGCTGTATAGACCTGGTTTATTATAACGCCCTTATCGCTCAGATGCAGACCCGCGTGCAGAACGCCTCCGACATAGCCGCATCGCTGGAGAGAAAGCTGTCTCTCGGACAGGCCAATCAGCTGGAGTATAACAATGCGGTGCTCAGTCTTTCCAAACTGAACGGAGAGCTGACCAGACTCACCACAGAGCGCGATGCCGTGCTGCTGGAACTCCGTCAGCTGAACGGGGGAGAACCGTTGAGTTTCGAGGCATCTGAGTATGAATCCGTTATGCTGCCGTCGGATTTCGAACAGTGGGCTTCGGAGGCTTCCGACAGGAGTCCGGCGCTCGCCTATGTCCGTGCGCAGGTGAAGGTGGGCGAGGAGGAACTGACGCTCAGAAGAAGCGAGGCTATGCCTTCGCTGTCAGTGGGTTATGCCGGAGAGTTCGTGGTGGGACAGAGGTATCAGGGAGTGTCCGTGGGCGTGTCGGTGCCGCTGTGGTCGGCAGGGCGCCGCGTGAAGCAGGCTCAGGCCTCGCTCTCAGCCGCCCGCGCGCGGCAGAACGACGCGAAGAGTCAGTTCTATCATAATCTGGAGATTCAGTATCAGCGCACGACCGGGCTTCAGAAGGTGGCCCAGACTTATGTGGAGTCGCTACTCAAAGTGTCTGATAATGTGGCGCTTTTGCAGAAGTCGATGGAGCGAGGCGCCTTGTCCGTGCTTGACTATATGCTGCAGATGGCCCTGTTCTACGACGCCCTTGAACAGAGCCTGAACGCCCAGCGCGACTTCCAGAAATCTTACGCCGCCCTCACGGCGTTTGAACTGTAGACGCCGGACAGAGGCCTTTGTGCCTCGAAAACACGGTCTCATCTGTAAAGTTTTTATAGTACAGCCTGAGTAAATGAAATCCGGGATGTCGATTCACATCGGCATCCCGGAGGCGTTGTTTTATATAGTGATGGGGAGAATCCCCCGAAACACTCGTGTTTAGTCCACGCGGACGTCACGGACGCAGCGGTACTTGGAGATGGACTCCGAATCGGAGACGTTGATGTTTCCTTTCACTTTGTATCCGTGTTTGTTCGTGATTTTGTTGGAGCCATAAGGGCCGAACGAGAAGTAGGTCCTGCAGAATGTGTCAGTCGTTTCGTTGCCGTAATAATATGCCACGGCCATTTCAATCTGGTTCGGAATTCGCCAGCCTTCCGGGCATATGTCATCTTCTTCTCCGGATGCAATCTTGGCATCAACATTCGTGTTGAACGCTTCGAAAAGGCAGGCATCCATACTCTGATATCCGGATTTCATCTCAAATATCTTGTACAGCTGGTTCTCCGGAGCTGTCTCTGCGTGCATAGGAAGCTCCTTGGAGGTATAGTAGCGCAGGGCCTTTGAGTTGAGGTTGGAGGCATCGAACCGTGTGCCGTCGGTGGTGGTGGTCACTTCCACATAGTTTTGCGGAGTCTCGCTCATGCTGTAGCTTTCGTCCGACACTCCGCCCAGATAACCGAGATTCCTGATACAGCGGACAGAGCCGTAGTCCTTAATCTCATTCCAGGAATTGTATCCGCCGACGGAAACTCCCTCTTCCGCCCACACCATCATCGGTGCATTGCTGTTGTTTCCGTCTTGGGTACTGGAGGCTACGTGCTGCTGCCAGAGGTACGCAGTACTTGACTCCATCTCTTCAGGCGTACGGTTATACAGCTGTGTGGTTTTGTTCAGGAGGTTCTTGCCCACGAACATTCCGATAAGCTGCTGTATGGATGCCGTGTACCAGCGGAGTTCATTGCGGTCGATCTTGCCGTCGCCGTTGTTGTCGCGGTTACGGATCATGCAGGAGTAACGAAGGTAACTGTAGGTGTCAATAAGCTGAGGGGTATCATTGTCAACTTCGATGGCCATATAGGTCCCCCATTCGCTGCCGGTGTTGAATGTAGTACTGCTTGCGTTGCAAAGTCCCCATTCCTTGGCGGTGTTCAGCAGGCCGTTGAAATTGTCACTGTTCCCTCTGTCTTCTGAATCGTATGTACTCCAGTAAGGAGACTTGGTGTATTTTCCTGTGCTTGAATCCTTCTCGCGCAAGCCCTTCTCGAACTCGTCTTCATTTTCCACACCCCAGGCTGTGGTGAGATCGGTATTTGACTCGTCCGTATTGAAGATGCACTGTATCGAGTGCTGCTGGATGGTTATGACAGAGCCGGTGGAACGGGACTCGAGATCCTTGCTCAGGTTCGAGTTGCAGAGAATGTGCAGTTTGCGGTCGTCTGTATTCACGAAAGTCTTCCAGAGGGTAGGGGAGGACTCATTTGTGAGAGGGTTTTTGTCATAGTAATACTCGTCCACGAATACGGTCACGCTGATCTTCGGGTCGGTGGCACTGTCGAAATCGCTGGACTCAGGGTTTTCAAGGTATTTCTCCACCTGCTTCTTCATATATTTCACCAGAGCCTGTACGTCCATGATTCCGTCGTTGTGGTAGCCGGCAAGACCGTCGGTAACCCCGTCCCCTTCCTTGTTCTGCTCCGCGGTGCGCCAGGTGGAAAGCGATTCGAAGGTGCGGTCGACGTACTTGCGACGCATATCAGTAAAATATTCTCCCTTTGTATCCTTCTTGTTCAGACGGAAATGTATCCAACGGAAATCCAGTCCGTCGGTAATGTCGATACCGCCTTCCTTTCTTGGCTCTCCCTCACCGAACGGCGTCTTGACAGACCAGGTCAACTGGTCGGAAATGTCATGCTTCTTATCGATGGACCCTCTTTCGAAGAAGTTCTTCAGGTGGAAATTCAGCGTCTTCGAAACATAGTGGCAGTCGCAGATGGCGATTTCCTCCTTGGCCACGGTCACATCCCCCCAGGCTCCAGGCTGATTCTCGATCACTGAAGATGAGTCGTCGTTGCTGCTGTCCACCTCTATGCGGATATTGTTCACCGAATTCACAGTCACCGTGTAGGTGTAGTTGTAGTTGCGTATGGTGTTGTAGTCGTCCACATTGCCGTACGTGTCATTGCTGTCGCCCGGACCTGTAGAATCGATGGTAGAACTCCAGTTCCCCAGAGGAATGAGGTAGGTCACTTCCGCACCGAGATTCTGTCCCGCATCGTCTCCGTTGAGCGTCATCGTCACACGGCCCCGGACCACCACATAGGTGGAGAAGTCATTCATGTACTCGAAGCAGCGCATTGTCCTCTCGTAGGATTTGCCGTCGACCACATAATTTACCGTGACTTCCTGGTTGAGTTCGTTCGTGGTGCCGGCTTCACCGACCTTGATGCGGCGGGAGCGGTTCTGATAGCTCGTTACGGCATCCCCATCCACGACAGCGGATTTTTTCGGACTCTGCCGGTTCTCCATCATATAAAAGGTGAACGCGCTCTCATCCGAAGACGGATATTCCTCGAAAGTCAGCGCTTCGGTATCGAAGAAATTGGCTGCGTATTGGGAATAATTTGCGGCAGAAGGCTCTGTTTTAGGGTCAACGGACACAATGTCCTCTCCGCAGGTGGCGGAGATGCCTCTTTCTGCATATCCCAATGCATAAGAGATGCGCGGCACATTGCATACCTGCCAGGACAGAGGTTCGAAACTTTCGCAGGTCTGGCCTTTCGCATCTGGACGCGAGCCTTTCTTGAAGACAAAGCGGACTTTGGCGTCGATGCGCCTGAGCTGCAGGGTGGCGTTACCGTCGCTGTCCTTGAGATTGTAGATCTTGATGCTGCCGGATGTATAGGAATCATTGTCATCGACGGTCACCCCCTTGAGAACTCCGTACATAGGGAAGTATCCGTTGCGGGTGACTATGGTCTGGTTCATGTAGACAGTGAATTTCTTGAGGTCGTCCTCGGTCGCGATGGTGGCGGAAAGCAGGTCGGATGAGATTTTCACCATATCGGCATCGAGGTTCGCAAGCATATAGATGTTCATGTCGGTGCCGGAAGAAATTTTCACCCTGACGGTACCGGTGGTCTTTCCGTCTGCGTTGCTGTAATCGTTGTTTGTGGCGTTGTCTACATACCAGCAGTTGTCGGCCTCGAAATCATCGGTCGAAGAATACTCGTTATCGGAGTCGAAATACTGACCCACCACCTTCGCGCCGGTATTGTCGAACACGAAGAGATAGAAGTTGTGGACCTGCATCTCGTATTTGTGCTCCACCGAAGACTTGGTCACGACCTGCACGCTCTCTGAGGTGCCGAAATCGAAGGTAAGGAAACCTTCCTCGCCAGTCGGTGCCGCGGGATTCACCTCCAGCGTCTCCTTGACGCAGGAAATCGGGAAGAGCATTATCAGGGCCAATGCCAATATGTTAATGTATGTCTTTCTTTTCATCGCAATCTCTTTTAATCAAAAGTGGTCTCGTGTTCTCCGCCGTCATCCCAGTCGAGGACCTCGAATTTGAACTCGCCGAGTTCGCGGTTGTAGAAAACATTGATGTTTACCGTCACGTGCTCGTTGCGCGAGATTTTTGTGAGCAGCTGTGAAGCGCCGTAGGAGTCGATGTATTTGATGGGGCGGTCGTTGCGCGGAATATTCACGACATTCAGCTCAGGATTGTCAAATTCGTAAACGGTGCCGCCGGTACCGGTTTTGACCGGGCGGACATACCAGTTTCTCGTTAAACTGGTTGAACTGTTGGATCTCGTTACTGAAATTGTACTTCCGTTAAATGAAAGGTAATAGGTTCTTGTACTCCATCCAGAACTTGATGATATGGAAAACCTCACATACGTGTTATTGGACGCGGATTCGCTGGAAATGCTTGATGAAGTGCTCGAAAGCGAAACTCCTGATGAACTGAGCGTCAGATAATTGCCTGTCGCGACATTTTTGATGGTGGTGGAGTTTCCCGTAGAAGAAGAGAACTCCCAGAAATAGGCGGTGATGTTGCTGAGAGCCTTTATGTCCTTGTCACTGGTAAGTGAAGTGGCTACGAGAGTACCGGAGCCGGCAGAGCCCGTATCGCCGAGGTAATAAGTCGATGACTTGGCCGAGCGGATCATATACTTTGCGCCACTCGTGAACGAGGCGGCGTTCCCCTGTATCTCATACGGACTCTCTGTTCTTGAACTAACCTTTACTGCGCTTCTCTTCGTCCCCTTGGGATAAAGTGCGGCCAGCATGTCGAAATTGATGGAGTCCGCAGGATTCGTCTCGAAGAGATAGATGTCGTAGATGTTCTTGTAGGCGCGCGGACCGACCTGGACCAGCGTGTCGCCCATCTCGGTACTGTTAAGGTCAGGGAACTCCACGTAAGAGCCGTCGAGGCCTTCGCTCTCGAAGACATGTCCCTTGCTGCGGTTGTATTTGGGGAGCCCTACGCTGTGTATGAAAAGTTCGTAGTCGTCGAGGTTGTTGCGCACATTGAAAGTGAGACGCCCTACGCAGCGGCGCAGGCTTGCGTTGATGACATTCTCACCCGCAGCCACGCTGAATGTCGCCTCGTATGATGACGGCATGCCCCAGGTGTCATCGAATGTCGGGGATTGCCCGTCGGTGAGTTCTGAAGCGTCCGATGTCGGTGATATCTTGACGAATGACGCCGTGAAGTCGGTTGAAACCGAGTTCCCCTCCTTATAATTCGCGGCAGTCATCGTGGTCTGGTCGTAGTTCGCCGCTATGACGAGGACATAGTTGCCACGGGCGATATCCGTGAATTCCACCGTATGGGTGGCGGCATCAGGAGTGCTGAGGTCACGTTTTACTATAGTGTATTTGCTGTCTCCATTGGCCGCGCCGTCGGTGATGATCCATACGCCGAGCGTCTTCATCACGCCGCCGTCGCTCGCGTCGGACCCCTCGCCACTGTCGTGTTTGGTCTTCAGCCCGTCAGGGTTCGTGATGTTTACGACTACGCTGCCTGAGCCGGACTGCAAGCCTTCCTTCTGCCTGTCGCAGGAAGATGCCGTCAGCAGTGCGGTAAAAAGTACAGTGAAACCTATGTGTCTGAATAACTTCATCGTCTAGAAATATATGTCTACATTGGACTGGGTCTCCGTCCAGTCTTCTATGTCCACGTTGACCTTGACGCTGGACCCGCTGATGATGATCGTATATGTGTAAATCTTGCCCGGTTTCAGATCAGTTGCGGGAATCAGCGCGCTCTGCACGGCTGTTCCGCCGCTCTTGGTGGTGAAATAGACGCGGGTCTGGCGGTAGTCGTACCGGTTGAGATACTGCGGGATGGTGAAGACGACCTTGTCATCGCCGTCGAACACGTAGGCCATCGTGTGGTTGCCGTCGCTATCGACAGAGAATTTTCTGCAGCCGGTGTCGCTTTCATCGGATGTCCCCGTCCAGCTGAAGATCTTGGTGGTGGTGTCGAAGTTGTTGCTGCTGATGTTCCAGCGGATGGTTTCCGGGGTGTCGACAGGGTCCACGGTCGTGTTCGCTTCACCGTAGATCATGGTGCCCGAGAGGTAAAGCCCCTGAACATAAAGTCCGGTAACCACGTCGGAGATGTTCGTAAGCCCGTCCTTGAAATCGAACCTGAATTTCACCCCGGAAAGGGCGTGGTGGAACTGCATCGGAACCCGGCGGGTGCCGGTAGGGTCGGCAGTCGTCGCATCTTCGCGCGGACAGCGCGTCGAGTAGGCGACCATCAGGTCGTAGTCTTCCACCTGTTTGTATTCGATGGCGAGGAATTTGGCCGTGGAAGCCATATTGATGTCTGCTGAGTATGGCCAGAACGCGCGGAAGCGGTAATGCTTGGCACGCTCCCATTTCTGACGGTCATCGTAGGTCCAGGTGTTGTCGGCTACGGTATAGGCGTTGCCCTTGGCATCGGTCTTCGAGAGTTCGGTGTCGGTGTAATACACTTCCTGCGCCGCCGAGCTGGAGAAGACATTTACGAACTCCGTGATGTCGTCCACGGATTTGTAGCCGTAGATTCCGAATGACTGCCCCTGAAGAAGCTTGTCAGTGTCGACAAGCGTTGATCCGGCCCCGGACCTGGTCTCGTGGCTTGCCGCCATGGTGCTTGATGAGAACGAAATCATATCTCCCTCGTCCACGGGGATTTCGATCCTCGAACTTTGGCAGGCGACCGCCGAGAGGCAGGCAATCAGTATGAGTCCCAGTTTCGTTTTCATCGTCAGTTGTTTCCGATTATGATTTCCTGCTCTGTCCCGTCCTCCCAGGAGGTCGCATTGGCATCGAAATCAATCCAGTAGTCCACCGTGCTGAGGTAGATGTGGTAGGTGATGCTTTTGGCGGCGAGCCAGGTGGTGAGGTCGATGACGGTATTGGACGCCAGAACTCCCGCAAGCGTCTTGGAGTCGCCGTTCTCGTCGTTATATGTGATGGTGATCTTCGGAGAACGGGTGCTTGAAGTCGAATTCACGGTGAGGACCGACTGCGGGAGCATCAGTGTCCGCGGGAATATCTCCACCTCCGTGTTAGGGTCGGTGTAGGTGAGCTCTATAGGACTGGATGAGGTGTCGTAGGTGTAGGTGGCGGTGTCTGACCATCCTCCCCAGATACCGGTTTTTACGTCCGTGGTGGCTCCGCGAAGGAGATTTGCCTTGGTGTAGATGTCTGAAAGTTCGACTTTGGTGACATGCCACTCTTCTCCGGCTGCAGGTTCGTCCATTATGGTGGCCAGGACTCTGACGTTGCAGAGCTGGTGTACGAATTCGGTGAGCACTCCTGAAGCGGAGTTGTCCGCAGTGCGGTCAACTGATTCCGCGAGGAGCAGGTCCACGCTGCCGTCTGCAGTGTTGCGGATGTAATTGCCGTCGCTGTCTTTCGTGTAACCGTAGCCTGCGGTGGCGCTCATCGTCCAGCCGGTGTAGGTGAATTCGTGTGAAGTGTCGTCAATTTTAAGATCATCGGATGAGACCAGGCTCGACGTGCCGCCCCCGAAAGTGTAAGGTGCCCAGGACAGGAATGTGAGCGATGAGCCGTCGCGCTTCCAGTAGTAGCGCTGGCCGCTGGACACTCTCCAGTTGCCGTCGCTCTGGTATGATATCTCGCTGTCCGGGATGTAGATCTCCGCATCGCCATAGTCGTCGAGCCATTTTTTACCTGCGTCGAGTTTGTATGCGCGGCTGCCGAAGGTCTGACTCTTGTCGAACGGAGTCGTGGTCGCCGCCTTGGTGGATGTTTTTATCGGAGGCAGGGTATAGGTGATTTCCGTATCGCCGGTCCTTGTCCCGGTCTCAATCTTGGCGCACGACCCCAGGAGCGGGAGCAGTGCTGCCGCTGTAAGAATCGATATGCCCAAGTGTCTGAGTGTCATGTTTCGTGCTTTTTTTTGGTACCCGGAGGAGATTTCACTCTCCTCCGGGCTGTCGCTCCTGTCATTGCCGGAGCATGCAAAATGCGGAATTGTTAGCTTACGGTTACCTCTTTGTTAGCATCCTCCCATTCCTCAACTGCAGGATCCCAGAGAATCTCGTTGAGAGAGAACTGAAGGTTGATGGTGTAACGCTTGCCCATTTCCCACTGGTCGAAGATGACGTTGCCGGCAGTTGCGCTGTTGAGCGGGAATGTAGCTTTGAGGTTCTCCACGGTACCGTTGGCGTAGGTAATCTTGTAGTCAACTACGAAGCAGTCAGAATCGGTCTGGTCTTTTTCGAAGCTCTGAGGAAGATAGTAATACAGGTTACCGTCTTCTACAAGAGGGGTTACAGTGTTGTTAAGCTCCTTGCCTGAAGTGTACTTGGTGTAGGTAAGGTCACCGGTAGCTGAAGCGGTTCCCCACGCACCTGCGCAAGAAGACTCGGTTACGCCCTGGGTGTAGGTGTTGGTCTTGTCGATGCTCTTGAAAGTGATGGAGTTAAGGGTGAAGGTGATACCGTCGTTGGTCTTGTAGTCATATGCTGCCTTCTCGCTGTCTACAGTTACTGCAGTGAAGAATACCTGTGAGAGCTTGTGGTGGAAGAAGGTAGGGACACCGACCTTGTAGTAGTTTGCAGGGTCTGTGTTCTTGGTCTGGTCAGCCTTGATGTCTGCTACGAGAAGGTCGTAGTTCTTGTTGGCATCGGCGGTAACATCGTAGTTCTCGATCTTGACACCTTCGGTGACATTAACCTTTACGCCTTTCAGATATGAAA
>CAYMDZ010000006.1:0-12096 GCA_964389355.1 uncultured Muribaculaceae bacterium
CTGGCAGGCAAAGGTGCCGTGGGTCAGGCGCTCCTGAAAATCATAGACGAGAGCAGCGCGAAGATAGAAGTGCGTGCCGTCTCGGAACACGAGTGCGAGGACGGGGAATTCTTCAAAAAGGTAATGGAGGAAGCGGCTCCGAACAGCGTATTCGTGGACTGCACGGACAGCGAGACCATCTGGCGGTGGTACACTCCGCTTCTGGAAGCCGGGGTGAACGTGGTGTCGTCTAACAGGCGCGCCCTCTCCGTTCCATACGCGGACTATGCGGCGATGAAGCGCAGCGCGAGGCTCTCGAGAAGGTTCCTGCGTTACGAGACCACGGTGGGAACGGCCCTTCCGGTGCTGGATTCCATAGCCACAAGTACGGAAAGCGCGGACGAGATACTCTCCATAGAGGCCATCGTAAGCTGCACCCTGAACTACATTCTGACCAGCGGACTGCCGTTCGCCCAGGCTCTCGAGAAAGCCAGGGAAGCGGGACTTACAGAAAAAGATCCGTCCGTCGACCTTTTGGGACACGATGCTACGAGAAAATTGCTTATATTAGCAAGAGAAGCGGGCGTCAAGCTTGAAGAAGGGGATGTGGAGGTGGAACCGGTAAGGGAAGAGAACATCCGTCCGGGCCAAAGATTCGTGGCTTCGCTGGAAAAGGACCCGAACTCCCCTCTCGGATACAGGGCAAGCATACGCCTGAAGGAACTCGACGCGAACCATCCCGCGCTGAGAATCAAGGGAACAGAGAACATGATCATAATACGCAGCACATATCAGCCTACTCCGCTCATCATACAGGGTGCGGGTGAAGGTGCGATGATGGCCGCGTCCAGACTGCTCACAGACATTTTAAGATAATGAACGCCGACCTGCTCACGCTTTTCAAGAACATCCTGGAGGTGGATTCCACCTCGGGAAAGGAGGATGCGCTCTCGCATCTTCTCTACGAAAGGCTTCAGGCTCCCCGCAAGGAGCTTCTGGAAGTGGGTGACGGCACGCACAATCTGCTCCTCAGATGGGGAGACGCCCCGAAGGTGGTGTTCTGCACTCACGTGGACACCGTACCTCCGTACATCGCGCCTGCCTTCACCGAAGACGGCCGCGTGCTTGGCAGGGGATCGTGCGACGCCAAGGGCCAGATCATAGCGCTCTACGGAGCCTGCAGGGAGCTGGAAGCAGCCGGAAAGACGGATTTCGCGCTTCTGCTGGTAAGCGGCGAAGAAACGGGGTCCTTCGGGGCCAAGGCCTTCGCGGACAGCCTGAAGGCGCCGCTCCTGGTGATAGGCGAACCGACGGACAACTTCCCGGTGAGCGCCACCAAGGGCACCCAGTCCTATGACCTAAGATTCATCGGCAAGCCAGTGCACAGCGGATACCCCGACAAGGGCCGCAGCGCCATAGACATGTGGATGGACTTCATGATGGAGCTTGAAATCGAAGCGGAATTTCCGCACGACAAGGTCCTGGGCGAGACCACCTGGAACGTGGGACTCCTTCGCAGCGACAACCCCCAGAACGTGCTGAGCCCGGAACTGACCTGCCGCATCTATTTCAGAACCACCTTCGCAAGCCACGAGGCGGTGAAGCGGTGGATGGCGAAGAAGGCCAATGCCAATATCGAAATCACCCCGCGCGGAGGGGACACTCCGCTGGAGTACTTCGTACCGGAAGGGTTCAAGGGCAAGCCGGCGGCCTTCGGAAGCGATGCGCCGCACCTGCAGGGGTTCGAAAGGAAGATCATCTGCGGACCGGGATCCATTCTCTGCGCCCACACGGACGTCGAGGAAGTGCTCATCAGCGAAATAGACAAAGCGGTAACCAATAACATACGGTTTTACGAAACCGTCATTCAATAACACTTTAATTATTAAAACGTATGAAAGTAGTAATTAGCGGATATGGCAAAATGGGCCATATGATCGAAGGCATTCTGATCAAACGCGGAATTGAAATCGCAGCCATTACGGACGATGTATGCAGCACCGATCCGGCCGTCGCAAAGGAAAGTGTCTGCATAGATTTCTCTACGCCGGATGCCTTCAGGGCCAACTACAAATTTCTCGCAGAAAACTTCAAGGCCGTCGTAGTGGGGACCACCGGATGGGATGACATCAAGACCGACGTCGTGGGATATTTCTACACCACCGGCACTCCCATGATCTATTCTGCCAATTTCTCCATCGGCGTCAACGCCATCTTCGCAGCCGTCGACACGGTCAGCAAGATCCTCCGCGGATACAACTACGTTCCTCATATAGAAGAAATTCACCACGTTCACAAGCTTGACTCCCCTTCCGGAACTGCCAAGGTGCTCGCGCACATCGTAAAGCACGACCTGGGAGTGAATCCGGACATCACCTCGCTGCGCGAAGGCGAAGTGGTCGGCAAGCACGTGGTCAAGTTCAAATCAGAATTCGACAAGATTAAGATATCACACGAAGCATTCAGCCGTGACGCCTTCGCAGAAGGTGCAGTGGTCGCCGCCCAGATGACGGAAGGCCTCAAGGGCGTTCACGAGTTCAAGGAAATGCTCGCCATAAAATAACTGAAAGTATGATTTTCAAAGGTTGCGGAACAGCGCTTCTGACGCCGTTCAAGGAAGACGGCAGCATAGACTGCGCCGCCTACAAATCTCTGGTGGAAAGGCAGCTGGCGGCCGGAATGGACTTCCTGGTCCCGCTCGGCACTTCCGCCGAGACACCTACCCTCAGCCGTGAGGAGAAGTCGAAGATCTGGGCGCTTACCCGGGAGACGGCCCTGCATACCCCGCTTCTGGTGGGATGCGGAAGCAACAGCGTGAACGCAACTCTTGAAAACATGTCTCTTTTCGAAGGTGCAGACGCTTTCCTGGTAGTGGTCCCGTTCTACAACAAACCCACCCAGGAAGGCATGTACCTTTATTATAAGACGCTCGCCGAAAAGACAGGCCGGCCCATCATAATGTACAATGTTCCGGGAAGAACGGGCGTGAACATGACGGCACAGACAGCACTGCGCATAGCCCGCGAAGTGAAGGGCGTGATCGGCATCAAGGAGGCGTCCGGGAATTTCGAGCAGGTGAAGGAAATCATAGACGGCGCGCCGGAGGGCTTCACGGTTCTCAGCGGCGACGACGATATGACCTACGATCTTGTCAAGGCCGGAGCGCAGGGAGTCATCTCCGTGGCTTCCAACATATTGCCGGACCAGGTCAGGGAGATGGTGCATCTCGCTCTCGAAGGCGACTTTGAAAAGGCGGGAGAGCTGAACAGCAGACTGTTCCCGCTTTTCAAGGGATGTTTCGTGGAATCGAACCCAATCCCGGGCAAGGAAGCCCTGCACCAGCTGGGCCTGTGCCTGAACACTATGAGACTTCCTCTTACCGAGGCCAATGCCCATACGAAGGAAGTCATAAGCAGCATATTGAAGGAATGGAAGTAAGTCTGGAGCTTTTCGAACAGACCCTGCGTGCGCTCGAATCGGGCGATGTGCGGGTCGCAAACAAGGTGAACGGCAAATGGCAGGTCAACCGCGAGATCAAGGAAATCATCCTCGCGGGATTCAGGCTTGGCCGGATCAAGGATATGAGCCTGGGGCAGTTCTCCTTCTTCGACAAGGACACATTCCCTGTCAGGGAATTCAGCGCGGAGGACAAGGTCAGAATCGTACCGGGAGGAAGCAGCATAAGACGCGGCGCCCATCTCGCACCGGGAGTCATCGTGATGCCGCCGGCCTACATCAATGTGGGCGCGTTCGTGGATGAAGGCACGATGGTGGATTCGCACGTGACCATTGGCTCGTGCGCCCAGGTGGGAAAACACATACACATCTCGGCCTCCACCCAGATAGGCGGAGTGCTTGAGCCTGCAGGCGCCCTCCCCACCATCATAGAGGACGGAGCGTTCATCGGCGGGAACTGCGGCATCTACGAAGGGACCATAGTTCAGGAAGGCGCTGTCATAGCGTCAGGGGTCATCATCACCGCCAGCACAGCGCTTTATGACGCCACCAGAGGCGAGTTCGTGCCGCGCAATGAAGACGGCCGCGTGGTCGTTCCGGGCGGAGCCGTGGTCGTAAGCGGCAGCAGACCAGTCAGCAAGGGCCCGGCCGCAGGCACCGGGATACACCTCTACTGCCCGGTAATCGTCAAATACCGCGATGAGAAGACAGCTTCTTCCGTTAATCTGGAAGAGCTTTTAAGATAATGGATTACAGTAAATATCTTTCTCAGGATGCGCACAGTTTCATGCGCTCTCCCGTCAGGGACCTTTTCAAGAAGGTAGATATCAACAGCATATATTCCTTCGCCGGAGGGTATCCTTCCGCCAAGACATTCCCGCTGGACCGGATGACCGAACTGGCAGGCAAAGTTGTAGAGAAATACGGAGCCAGGTCCCTCCAGTACGGAGCCACCCAGGGCGTGCCGGAACTGCGCGAGGCCCTCTCAAAGCGCTACGACGTGCCTGTGGACAATATCCTGGTCAGCACCTCCTCCCAGCAGGGAATCGACGTGTGCGCAAGAATCCTTCTTGACCCGGGCGATGTGGTGCTCTGTGCCAATCCCACCTATCTGGGAGCCATACAGACATTCCGCAGCTACCGCGCCGAAATAGTGGGGCTCGACCTCACAGCCTCGTTCGAAGCCTCGAAGAAAAGGGACGCCAGGCTCGCTGAACTTATCGCCGAAGGAAAGAAGATCAAATATTTCTACTGCATTCCGGATTTCCAGAACCCGAGCGGGGAGACCCTTTCGCTTGCACAGCGGAGCGAACTGGTGGCATTGGCCCGGAAATATGACTTCGTCATCGTGGAGGACAGTCCTTACCGCGAACTCCGCTACGAAGGCGATCCGGTGGCGACCATCTATTCTCTCGCCCCGGAAAGGACCATCCATCTGGGCAGCTTCTCGAAGATCTTCGCTCCGGGCCTCAGGCTCGGCTGGATAATCGCGCCGGACCCGCTGCTTAACAAGATCTACGAATGTAAGCAGTCCCTGGACCTCTGCGCGCCGATTTTCGACCAGTACCTTATGGCGGAATATCTCGAAAGCGGAATGCTGGACGAGAACCTGCCGAAAAGCATCGCCCTCTACAAGGACAAGAGAGACCATATGCTCTCCCTGCTGGAAAAATATATGCCCGAAGGCGTCACCTGGACCCATCCCGAGGGAGGGCTGTTCCTGTTCCTCACCCTTCCGGAGAACATCGACACCGTGTCGCTTTACGACAAGGCCCTGTCTGCCGGAGTGGCCTATGTGTCAGGGGCTTTCTTTCACACCGACGGCGGCGGAAAGAACACCATGAGGCTCAACTTCTCCTTCCTTGACAAAGGCAGGATGGAGGAAGGCATCAGAATACTCGCTTCCATATTATGACTTGCCATCTGTATTCCGGAGCGGGCAACACCTTCGTGGTCCTCGACGCCCGCAAGCCCCTGGACAAAACGCTGAACATTCCGAAGCTCTGCGCACAGTATTCCACCGACGGACTGATGCTGCTCAAAGACAGCGCGGATTATGATTTCGCGATGGAATACTTCAATTCCGACGGCAGCGGAGGGATGATGTGCGGGAACGGCGGAAGATGCATCGTGGCGTTCGCGGATTTTTTGGGAATATCACCCGCAGACGGACGGACCTACAGGTTCCTCGCTCCCGACGGAGTGCACGAGGCCGTGATCCTGCACAGGGACGGCGAGAACAAGACAGTGAAGCTCAAGATGTGCGACGTGCACGAATTCGGCCCTTCCATAGAAGACGGATATTTCCTTAACACAGGCACCAGACACTTCGTAAAGTTCGTGAACGACGTGGAGGCCATAGACATCGCCGATGAAGGCGCGCGTCTTCGCCACCACCCGGCTTTCGCTCCTGTCGGGGCCAATGCCAATTTCGTCCAGCCGCTGGCCGATTCCGTCATCAAGGTGCGCACCTTCGAAAAGGGCGTGGAGGCCGAAACCCTGGCCTGCGGCACCGGAGTGACCGCCAGCGCCATAGCCGCCTGGCTCGCCGGCAAAGCCGGAAAGAAAGTGCATATTTATACCCGCCGGGATGAAATGGATGTGGAATTCCAGCCTGACGGGCAGATTTTCAGAGAAGTCTATCTTACCGGTCCTACGGTAAAGCTATAGAATATCCAGAAGTTTCTTCAAGAGAGAGAAGGAATTGGCCTTAAGGTCATTCCAGAAGCCGTCGTATGCCTGCTGATGGTTGCACTGCGGGGTGACGACATCGCTTATCGCACGGAAAGACAGGAAAGGTACGCCGTAATGGTAGCAGACCTGGGCTATGGAAGCGGATTCCATATCGCAGGCGAGAGCATCCGGATAGAGACGTTTGACGGCCTGGTCCTCCTCGACAGTCGTGAGGAACTGGTCGCCCGTGCAGATGAGGCCCTCATGGATATTGGCATTCCCGACCTCCAGATTCCTGGCCACGGAGAGAAGCCCCGCATCGGCGCAGAAACGCTGGGGCAGACCCTGAACCTGGCCGCGAAGATTCCCCTCGCCGCACCACACATCGTGGTAAGCCACCTGGTTTCCGAGCACAAAGTCCCCTATTTTCAAGGAATTGTCTATGCCGCCGGCCACGCCTGAATTGATCACGCAGTCCGGGCGGTCCTTAAGTATCAGTTCCGTGGCTGTTCTGGCGGCGTTCACCTTGCCGATGCCGGCCCTCACCACATTTTCGACCCCTATGGCACGCAGCGCATCATACTCGCTGTCAAGGGCCACTATAAGTCCGATTTTCATTTCAATCCTGTTTTCAGAAATTCGATATACGCCTCCACGTCCAGATTGTACCCGCGTACCGGAGCGAGCAGCTCGCCCTCCGAAGACAGAAGCGCGTAATTAGGCTGTGCGTTGACCCCGAACCTCTCCTTCACGATATAGGAATTGGCCCGGCCGACCTGCTTGAGCACCTTGCCGGAAGCGGTGGTAATCCATTTTGACTCAGGAAGCTGCGTCTTGTCGTCCATATACAGAACCACGAGGATGTAATCGTCGCGAAGTATCTGCTGAACCCTGGCATCTGACCACACGCGGGCCTCCATCTCGCGGCAGTTCACGCAGCCGTGGCCGGAAATGTCCACGAATACGGGCTTTCCGCTGCGGCGCGAAGCCTCGAGTCCCTGTTCTATGTTGTCATAAGCCCACAGGCCGTGCGGCAGGGGCACCATATCTGAATTGGCCTGCACCTGAGCGGTCGGAACGGCGGCGGGAGCGGAGTCCGAACCCAGCACAAACTCCTGACTTTCAAGCGGAGGCAGGTAGCCTGAGATCGCTGAAAGCGGTGCGCCCCACATTCCCGGGATGAGGTAGACCACGAATGCGAAGTCGATGATGGCGAGCAGCAGCCTCTTCACGGAGATGTATTCCAGCGGGGTGTCGTGCCTGAAGCGGAGCTTGCCCAGGAGGTAAAATCCCAGAAGGGTAAAGCAGACTATCCAGATGGCCAGATAGACCTCGCGGTTCAGGATGCCCCAGTGATAAACCTGGTCCGCAGTGCTGAGGAACTTCAGGCCAAGGGCGATTTCTATGAATCCGAGCACCACCTTCACGCTGTTGAGCCAGCCTCCGCTCTGCGGGAGCTTGTCCAGAAGCGAAGGGAAGAGCGCGAATACCGTGAACGGCAGAGCGAACGCCACGCTGAACGCGAGCATCGTGATCATAGGAGTCCAGAATTCGCCTTCCGTGCTTTCTATCAGCACGGTACCCACGATGGGACCGGTGCAGGAGAAGCTTACCAGAACGAGGGTCAGCGCGAGAAAGAACACCCCGCCGAGGCCCTTGCCACCGCTCTTCTTGTCTGCTCCGTTAACCCATTTGGACGGGAGCACGATCTCGAACGCGCCGAAGAACGACGCCGCGAATATCATGAATACGGCGAAGAATATCAGATTAGGAAGCCAGTGCGTCGAAAGCCAGTTGAAGATGTCGGCCGTGACGGCATCGCCGCCGAGCAGCCATGTCAGTCCTATGATAAGGCAGATAGGGATGGTGTAGAGAAGGACGATGAAAAGCCCGTACATCATCGCGCGGAAACGCCCCTTCCTGGGATCGTCGCCGCCCTTCAGGAAGAAGGAGATGGTCATAGGCACCATAGGGAAAACGCACGGCGTGAGAAGCATGGCGAATCCCCACAGGATGGCCTCCAGAATCAGTCCCCACAGGCTTTTGCCTTCTTCGGTGTTCCCGGAAGCAGCAGAAGAAGCGTCCTTGACCGGAGTGCCGCTGATCTGCGCGGTGAATTCATAATCCTCCGGCGGGAAGCATTCGTCCCCACGGCAGACCTGATAAGTCACGGTTCCGCTGACACCGGCCGTCTTTTTCTTCAGCCTGATGTCCTGGTATATGGTGTAATGCCCCGTGGCGACCTCTTCACCCTTGTATTCGGCCTTAACGTATTCACTGCGGGCCGCTCCGACCAGGTCATAGGCGTCGCTTGGGGTAAACTCTATCTTGACAGAATTGTAATGCTCACCCATAGGGTGCACATAGCATCCTTCCGATACCGTACCTTCTATTACTATGGTGTGCTCCGTGGTCCTGTCGCTGACGGTCCAGCTGACGGATGCAGAGGGCGCAATTCCGCCTATAATGGCAAGGATGAGTCCTAAAAAAAGTTTCATAAGAAGTGTTTAGCTTTGTCTCTGAATATGTGCGCCGAGCGCGTTAAGGCGTTCATCTATGGCCTCATACCCGCGGTCTATCTGGTCTATGTTGTTGATGACCGAGCGTCCCGGGCTGGAGAGCGCCGCCAGAAGCAGGGCGATGCCGGCACGGATATCCGGGGAAGTCATAGTCCCGGCCTTGAGCTCGTGCTGATGGTTGTGTCCTATAACCACGGCCCTGTGCGGGTCGCAGAGGATGATCTGTGCACCCATATCTATCAGCTTGTCGGTGAAGAACAGCCTGCTCTCGAACATCTTCTGGTGAATGAGCACGGACCCCTTGCACTGCGTGGCGACCACGAGCAGCACGGACAGCAGGTCCGGAGTGAGTCCCGGCCACGGCGCATCGGAAATGCTCAGAATCGACCCGTCTATGAATGACTCTATCTCATAACATTCCTGGCTCGGCACGAAGATGTCGTCGCCCCTCTGCTCGAGCTTGACGCCAAGCCTTCTGAAGCTTTCGGGTATAATGCCAAGTTCCTCGTAATGAACGTCCTTGATGGTTATGGCGCTGCGGGTGATGGCCGCCAGACCGATGAACGAACCCACCTCGATCATATCCGGCAGGCACTTGTGCACAGCACCGCCAAGGCTCTTCACTCCCGTGACCTTGATAAGGTTCGAACCGATCCCCTCGATCTTCGCACCCATAGAGCACAGCATCCGGCACAGCTGCTGGATGTACGGCTCACAGGCGGCGTTGTAGATGGTGGTGGTGCCCTCGGCGAGGGTCGCCGCCATTATGATATTGGCAGTACCGGTCACAGACGCCTCGTCCAGAAGCATATACGTGCCCTTCAGGCCGTTAGGCGCCGTCAGATGATATGCCAATTTCTCAGTGTCGAACGCGTATTCGGCGCCGAGCCTGACAAATCCTTCAATGTGCGTGTCCACTCTGCGTCGGCCGATCTTGTCTCCTCCCGGCTTGGGGAAGTAGGCCTGCGCGAAGCGCGCAAGGAGCGGACCCGCTACCATCACGGAGCCGCGAAGCTTGGCACAGGTGCGGACAAATTCCTGGCTGAAGACGTAGTCAAGGTTAATGTGGGCGGCCGTGAAGCTGTAGTCCCCCTTGGCATTCTTCCTGACCTCCACGCCCATATTCTCCAGGAGCGAGATCAGGTTCAGCGTGTCCAGAATCTCCGGAATGTTGCTGATTCTTACAGTCCGGTCCGTGAGAAGCACCGCGCTGATGACTTCAAGCGCCTCGTTCTTCGCGCCCTGCACCCGGATCTCTCCGCTCAGGGTATATCCGCCGTCTATTATGAATGAACTCATGGTTAATCAGATATGTTCCACTTCGGGATGCAGTTCCACCCCGAACTTTTCTTTTACAGTTTCCACTATGCGCCTCTCCAGGCCAATCACATCCTCCGGAGACGCCTCGCCGCTGTGATTGACGATAACCAGCGGCTGCTTCTCGTACACTGCAGCCCCGCCATTGGCCTGTCCCTTCAGCCCGCACTGCTCTATGAGCCAGGCGGCAGGCACCTTGATGAAACCGCCGGGCAGCAGGTAATGCGGCACGCTCTCGTACCCTTCACAGATACGGGCGAAATCAGCCGGACTCACGATCGGATTCTTGAAAAAGCTGCCTGCGGAACCGGTCCTGTCCGGAGACGGAAGCTTGGAGTCGCGTATCTTTATCACCGCGTCCCTTACCTGCATAGGGTTTTCGGGAGCGCCGTCAGCGAACACTGACTTCAGAGCGCCGTACTCTATCTTCGGAAGAGCCTTGCGGGAGAGCCTGAACAGGACTCCTGTCACTATGTATCTGGATTTGAAGCCTTCGGACTTGAAGATGGAATCCCTGTAGCCGTAGCGGCATTCGTCCACCTTAAACGCGGTCTTCTCCTTCTTCTCAATGTCGAAGCAGGTCACACCGGCGATGATGTCCTTGGCCTCCACGCCGTAGGCTCCGATGTTCTGCACCGCTGCAGCCCCGACGGTCCCCGGGATGAGAGACAGATTCTCGGCACCCCACAGGCCATCCTGGCAGGTTTTCAGGACCAGGTCGTCCCACTTGACTCCCGCTCCCACCGCCAGCGGCACGGTGTCAGCGCCGACATCGAAATACTTTATGTAGTTGATCTTCGAATGAAGGACAGTTCCCGGAAAGTCCCCTGTGAACAGAATGTTGGACCCCTCCCCTATGCTGATTACCGGCTTGGGAAGCGAGTCGAAATCTATCCCCTTCAGGTCTGCGGCACTGTCATATTCAAGATAACAGGCGCAGGACACCTTCATCCGGAAGGTATTCTGCGCACTGAGATCGTATGAGTCTTTTCTGATGACCATTATTCGGACGGAACTGTGCTCTTAAGGCAGAGTTCATCCATCTGGCTCTGGTCGATGAGGCTTGGAGAGTCGATCATCACATCGCGTCCCTGGTTGTTCTTAGGGAATGCTATGTAATCACGGATGGTCTCCTGTCCGCCGAACAGGGCGCATACGCGGTCAAAGCCGAACGCCAGTCCTCCGTGAGGCGGCGCACCGAACTTGAACGCGTTGATAATGAACCCGAATTTGTATTCTGCGTCTTCCTTGCTGATGCCCAGGACTTCGAACATCCTGCTCTGCATCCCGGCATCGTGGATACGGATGGAACCGCCGCCGAGCTCCGTGCCGTTCAGCACGAAATCATAGGCATTGGCACATACCCTCTCGAGGTCTTCCTTCCTGTCTGAGTAGAACCACTTCTCGTGCTCAGGCTTCGGCGCGGTGAACGGATGGTGCATTGCGTAAAACCTGCCGTCCTCCTCGCTCCATTCGAGCAGAGGGAAGTCAACTACCCACAGCGGAGCGAACTCATTGGCCTTTCTGAGGCCAAGCCTGTTGCCAAGCTCTATTCGGAGCACGCCAAGCTGGGTCTGGGTCTTGCGTTTCTGGCCGCAGAGAACGAGAATCAGATCGCCTGCGGATGCCTCCGCCATCTTCGCCACCTCGGCGAGTTCCTCGGCGCTGAAGAATTTGTCTATGCTTGATTTGACGGTACCGTCAGCGTTGAGCTTGATGTAAACCAGGCCCTTGGCACCCACCTGAGGACGTTTTACCCATTCGGTGAGCTCGTCAAGCTGCTTGCGGGTATAGTCCGCCGCACCCTTGACCGCGATGGCACCGATATATTCGCACCCGTCGAACACGCTGAATCCGTGGCCCTTGACCAGGGACGTGATCTCGTGCAGGCGCATATCGTAGCGGATGTCCGGCTTGTCCGAACCATAGTTGTCCATAGCATCGTACCAGCTCATTCGCGGAATGCGGTCGGCGATCTTCACGCCGATGGCGTTCTTGAACATCTGGCGCATCATGCCTTCGAAGGTGTTCAGCACATCTTCCTGCTCCACGAAACTCATCTCGCAGTCGATCTGTGTGAACTCAGGCTGACGGTCAGCGCGGAGGTCCTCGTCACGGAAGCATCTCACGATCTGGAAATACCTGTCGTAAC
>CAYMDZ010000007.1:0-10763 GCA_964389355.1 uncultured Muribaculaceae bacterium
GCGACAGGAAGCGCTGTGACGCATACCTGTAATAGAATTTCTTCAGGCCAAGGTCATCGACTATGCCTGCCAGGTGCAGCACCTCCGGCTCGCTGAGCAGGGACAGGTGCTTGTCGGCCAGTTCCAGAAGCTCGGCGTCGGAATAACCTGTGTGCTCGGCGTTCACGACAAATGTCGCACGGCGAAGCGACGGGAACACTTCGGTCTTGAGCTCCTCATATATAAAGGAGAGGTTCTTCATTTCGGATTCGCGCACGGCCGGATCGGAATACATAGACAAGACCCTTAGAATCAGGTCCTTCTCCTCGATGTCGGAATTCTCGAGAGCCTCCTTGAAGCCTTCCCAGTCCTGACCTATGCTGCGCACCGACATCGTGTCCGCAGGAGTGCCCTTCGACATATCCTCCCAGGCGTCCACTGCGGAGGTGGCGCGTCTGTCGGAAAGTGCGGCGTTGTATTCCTGACCGCCTTCCGGAGAAGCGTAGGCCACTATCTCGGTGCCGGTTATCTTGTACCTCTCATCGTCCTTGATGTCAGAAAGATATGATTTGTAGACGGATACGGCGTTGCGGTTCGCCGCGTTGTTCTTCACGGTCGAGGAATTGACGTCGAACAGGATGCTGGTCTCCGTGCTGTGGGTGGTCACCCTTTCGAATCCGTCAGGCTTGTAGGTATATTCGCCGCTGACCTGAACCAGGCGGTATGTGGCGTTGCATCCGTCGGCCACCTTTATAGGTGCGAGGACTGTCTTCTTGTCTCCGTAGATGACTGTGCAGCGGAGTTCCAGACGGCATTTCTCCATCCCCGGAACGAAATCGAAGGAGAGGAGCTCGTGGTGGAAGATACCCTTCTTCGGGACCACCTTGTAATTGGCCATTATCTTCTCGCCCTGGTAGATGAACGGCTTTCCGGTCCGCTGCTGGGAGTCTCCGTACACGATAACCGGGGTCAGCACCATCATCGTCCTGTCGTCAAAATAGCCTTCGGGGAAGGACAGGGTGACGTTGGTCTCTATCTTTCCGTTCGTTACGACCAGGACCTCGGGATCGGAGGTTACGCCTATCTCGCTGGCATTCCTTTTCATCTGGGACTGCGGAGTGGCGCAGCCTGCAAGAATAGTGGACACGAGGACCACTGTCAATATGTTTCTTTTCATACGCGTTAATATTGTTCCGGCGCCGCAAAGATAAATTATTTTTAATTAACTTTGCCAAATGTGTCTTCAATGGACCCGATTATGGACAGTCAGGAATTACAACGCATAAAAAACCGTTACGACATCATAGGTAACAACCCCGACCTCAACCGCGCGCTGGAGACGGCCGTGGTGGTGGCCCCGAGCGATCTGGCCGTGCTCGTCACGGGCGAAAGCGGTGTGGGCAAGGATGTCATCTCACACATAATCCACGACAATTCCCGCCGCAAGACAGCTCCGTACCTGGCCGTGAACTGCGGCGCGATCCCGTCAGGGACCATTAACGCGGAACTCTTCGGACACGAAAAAGGCTCGTTTACGGGCGCCATAGCCACCAGGAAAGGTTATTTCGAGGAGGCTGACGGCGGAACCCTCTTCCTGGACGAGGTGGCGGAGCTTCCGAAAGACACGCAGGCCCTGCTTCTGAGAGTCCTCCAGGACGGAGAATATATGAAAGTAGGCTCTTCGAAGGTGGAAAAATGCAACGTTCGCGTCATCTGCGCCACCAACGAGAACCTCTCCCACGCTGTGGACACGGGCAAATTCAGGGAGGACCTCTACTACCGTCTGAACGCCATACAGATAAAGATGCCGCCTCTGCGTGAAAGAAAGGACGACATCTACCTCCTGTTCAGAAAATTCACTTCAGACTACTCGCAGAAGAGCGGACTGTGCAAGATTTCGCTCACCCACGAGGGCATAGCGGCGCTCAAGAACTACCGCTGGCCGGGCAACATCCGCCAGCTGAAGAACTTCACGGAGGCCCTCACCCTTCTGGAATCCAGGCCAATCACTTCGTCTGACGACCGTGTGGAACTGGACGAGGCCTGCATCAGGGCGCATCTCCCGCAGGAACTAGACAATCTGCTGCCTTCCACCACCGGAAACGGCACAGAATCATCCGCCAGGATGAACGAGAACGAGCTGAAAGTCATAATCAAGGCCTTCCTGGACCTCAAGCAGGAGGTGGAAGACCTCAAGAAAATGGTTCTGACGGGCGACGTTCAGAGAGAGAAGACCGCCGAACTTCCGGTCAGCTCCGCACCGAAAACGCAGGGCGCCATCGAAGACGCGGACGACGCGGAATGGCAGGAAAGCACCGCCGCTCCGGTATCCGCCCGCACTCTCAGGCAGAGCACGGATGAAATCTACGCGCAGGTTCTCACCCGCTATGACGGCAAGGTGAAACCGGCGGCAGCCGAACTTGGCATATCGGAAAGGACCCTTTACCGCTGGCTCGACAAACAGAAGAAGAAATGAAAAGACTGCTCTGCATACTGGCCGTGGCGATATGCGCCGTTTCGTGCGGAATCTACTCCTTCTCGGGGACTTCCATACAGAGCGACGTTAAGACCGTGACCATCAACTACTTCGATTACAAGGCCCTGAAGGTCAACCCGACCCTCAGCAACGACCTCACCGAGGAGCTCAGGAACCAGTTCCGCAAGATGACCAGCCTGGAACAGGTGGATATGGACGGCGACCTGGAGATCACGGGCGAGATTACGGGATATGACGTGAAGGCGACGGCCATCACCGCGGGCGACGTAGCTTCGCAGAACAGGCTTACGGTGACCGTGAAGGTATCCTTCGCGAACAGGAAACACCCTGAAGACGATTTCACGAACAAGAGTTTCTCGGCATATTCGGACTACGATTCCACCAACTCCCTGGACGCCGTGGAATCCACTCTGGTGACCGAAATCATAGAAAAGCTCGTGGACGACATATTCAACGCCAGCGTTGCCCAATGGTAAGGAATTCTGAAACCATAGACCTCAGGACGCTCAACCTCGAGGAACTGTCCGGGATAATCAGCATCTACCCCTGGTTCGCATTGGCCCGTATAGAGCTGTGCCGCAGGATGGCGGCTATGGGCAGGGACAGCTGGAGCGAAGAGAAGTACGCCGGGCAGGCGCTCTACGCACCGTGCAGGCGGAAAATCTATGAGATAATGCAGAGCGGCACCGAAGCCGAAAGTCCGAAAGCGCCCGCAGCGGCACCGCGGAAGAGCTCCGCGAAGCAGGTTTATGTCATAGGCGGGGATTATTTCAGCGCGGAGCAGTACGCACAGGCGAAGCGCGAGGAGGACAACATCTTCTCTTCCTTCATCACCAGGGCGATAGAGGAAAGCACCACGGCGAAGGCTTATGTGGAGAGCACGGACTCTACCGACTTCTGCACCGAAGAATTGGCAAAAGTCTATCTGGAACAGGGTTATCCCGACAAGGCGAAGGAGATTTATTCAAAACTTAGTTTGCGAATACCAGAAAAAAGTGTTTACTTTGCATCCCTTATCGAAAAAATAGATAAATAAATATGAACGCATTATTCACAACACTCGTCGTGCTTATCATTATCGCAAGCCTCCTGCTCATCCTGGTAGTATTGCTTCAGAATGGTAAAGGTGACGGTATGGCCAGCAATTTCGTGGCTGGCAACCAGACATTCGGTGTGCGCCAGACTGCAGATATCCTTGAGAAGATCACTTGGGGTCTTGTATGTTTCATCGCTGTAGTTTCTGTCATCGCTTCATTCACCACCAACACCAAGTCCACAGAGATCAACATCACTGACAAGATAGAGAACGTAGTGGAGCAGCCGGCTTTCCCTACAGCTCCTGTCGAGCAGGCCAATCCTAACGAGTAAGAGCCTACTCCACACACGCCAGTGTAGCGACACTTATACGAACCGTCCCATCCAGGGCGGTTCGAATTGTTTTATGGCATTCGCTCAGGGTCGCGCCGGTGGTGAATACGTCGTCCACCAGCAGGATGTGCCCCGCGCCTTTCAGCGCGCGCAGACGGGATGCCCTTATGCGGAATGACCCCAGGATGTTCTGTCCGCGCTGCGCCGTGGTCATACTGACCTGACTTTTCGTGTAGCGGGCCTTCTCCAGCAGATGCGCCTCCACCCTGACGCCCAGGACCCGGCCCAATTCACGGGCAATCACCTCGGCCTGATTGTATCCCCTCTTCCAGCGCCTGCGCGGATGAAGGGGGACGGGCACTATCCGATCCACGTCGTCCAGCCAGGGGGCGAGCCTAATTTTCTCCGCCAGCCTTCGCGAAAAATACCGCCCTGCGGCAGTGTCCGATCCGTACTTCAGCGACCAGGGTATCCTGGAATACGGACTGTCGGCACGATACGACATTAGCGCGATGGTCCTCTGGTACGGGATGTATTCCTCGGGCAATTTCTCGCAGAGACGCTCATTATAATAGTCGGCCATCCTGTTGTGAAGGCAAAGTTCGAAGTGCGTATAGGGGAACTGCATATCGCAGACCAGGCAGATGTGATTTTCGCCAGGCGACAAAGTCCTTCCGCACACGATGCAGGTGCGCGGAAGAATCAGGTCTAAAGCGGAAGTGAAGTTCAGTTTAAGCAGGCGTGAGTCCATATTCTAGTAAGACATTCCTCCGCAGCAGTGAATTACCTGCCCGGTTACATAGGAAGACAGGTCACTGGCCAGGAAAAGCGCCACGGAAGCCACTTCCTCCGGCTTTCCGGCCCTTCGAAGAGGTATGCTCGCGGCCCACTGCCTGCGCAGTTCCTCCGGAAGGGATGAAGTCATATCGGTGTCGATGAAGCCCGGGGCGATGCAGTTGCTCCTGATGCCGCGCGAGCCCATTTCCTTCGCGACGGAAGTGCTGAGCGCGATGATGCCGGCCTTCGAGGCGGCATAGTTGCATTGGCCCGCATTGCCGGCGATCCCGACCACAGACGAGAGTGAAATGATGCTTCCTTCCCTCTGGCGGGCCATAACCGGCACCACGGCGTGGGTGAAGTTGAAAGCGGATTTAAGGTTTCCGTTTATCACTGCGTCCCACTGCGCCTCATCCATACGGAGAAGCAGCGTGTCGCGGGTGATGCCGGCGTTGTTCACGAGTATGTCTATGCGCCCGAAATCCTGCTGGACCTTCTTCACCAGCTCGTGCGCAGCCTCGAAATCCGATGCGTCGGAAGCATAGGCCTGGACCTTGTGCCCGTATCCGGCCAATTCCTCCGCAGTCTTCTGCGCCGCCGCTACGTTGGAAAGATATGTGAACGCCACATCGGCGCCTTCCTGCGCAAACCGCAGCGCGATCGCCCTGCCAATGCCCCTGGACCCTCCGGTCACAAGGGCCACCTTACCATCCAAAAGTCCCATAACTAATTGTTTTTCATCGCGTTCTCGATCTCTTCCACAGAAGCCGGCAGGCGCTGCCCGCCAAGCCTTCTCGCACCGTCTTCCGTTACCAGCACATCGTCCTCGAGACGTATGCCTCCGAAATCGTAATATTCCTTGAGCTTACCGTAATTGATCTCCTTCAGGCCAATGCCCTCTCCCTTCCATTTCTCGATGAGCGCCGGAATGAAGTAGATGCCCGGCTCGTCGGTGATGACATTGCCCGGCTTCAGGCTGCGGGCCATTCTAAGGCTCCCGAGCCCCAGGAACAGGCTACGGGTCTGACCAGGATCGTAGCCGACCAGATCCTCGCCGTAATCCTCCATATCGTGCACGTCCAGACCCATATTGTGACCCAGTCCGTGAGGCAGGAACAGGCCGGCGTAGCCCTTGGCCACCATCTCGGCAGGATCGCCGAGCACCAGACCGAGGTCCTTCAGGCGCGAGAGCATATGCTCGCACACGGCGTTGTGCACGGACAGGTATGTGACGCCCGGTCGCGTAAGGCTGAACGCCAGTTCGTTGCATTCATATATTATCTGATAGACTTCCTTCTGGCGGGTCGTGAACCGGCCGCCGGTAGGATAGGTGCGGGTGAAGTCCGAAGCGTAGTGATCGCTACTCTCCACGCCGGCATCGATGACCAGCAGTTTGCCCGGTTCTATCTTCTGCGCGTGGCTGTGGCAGTGGAACACCTCGCCGTGCTGGGTGAGTATGGTGGCGAAGCTGACTCCCCATCCGCTGGACAGGGAATAACCCTCCATCTGACCCACGATGTCCTGCTCGACGGTACCGATATGGATGGCGTTCCTGGCGATTGTATGCATCGTCTGTCCGAGCACGCAGGCACGGTCGATAAGTTCTATCTCGCAAGGTTCCTTGACCAGACGCATCTGCACAAGGGCCTCCACGAGAGGCCGGGATGCGGCCGGGCAACCCTTCTTGCCCTGACTGAAGCACTGCTCAGGCTTGAGACCGGTAAGAGACGATATCACCAGCGCGTTGTATTCGCGCGAAGCCGGAACGAAATGCACCTTGCGGCCCGCGACGGCCTTGGCCAGATCGGCGTAAGAAGCCGTCTTCTCAATGCCCGCGAGGTCGGCATATTCGCGCACCGAAGGGGTCGGCCCGTTCCATATTATGTCGTCTATGTCACAGTCGTCCCCGAAAAGGGTGGTCTGTCCGTCTTCGAGATCGATCACGGCGGCCAGACGCGGCTCGTCTATTCCGAAAAGGTAGAGCCAGGTGCTGTCCTGTCTCCATTTGTAACAGTTGTCCCTGTACTGGGCGGCGCTGTCCACATTTCCGACGAACACTGCCACCCCGCTTTCTCCGCCGAGGCGTCTGAGAAGCTCACGGCGGCGATTGATATATGTTTCTTTGTTCAACATAAGGCAAAGTTATGTAAAATTAACTAACTTCGCATCCCTAATTCGAGGTAATGTTATGAAGGTAACCTTATCAGGTCATTACACCTGCAGAAGACTTCTGATATCCGCCCTGCCAAGTATGGCAATGGTGATCATCGGAAGCCTTTACAGTATAGTGGACGGGCTGTTCGTGTCCAATTTCGTGGGCTCGACCCCGTTTGCCGGGCTGAATCTGGTCTGGCCGGCCATTATGGTGGTCGGTTCGCTTGGCATAATGATAGGCACGGGCGGCACGGCCATCGTATCCATCCTGATCGGGCAGAACAATATGGAAAAGGCCTGTCAGGCGTTCACCACGCTCATAGCGTTCACCGCCATACTGGCAGTCGTCTTCGGAATCCCGCTCTACATCTTTATGCCCGACATAGTGGCTCTGCTGGGGGCTCAGGAGGAGGGGCTGATCGCCTCTGCCACGCTGTACGGACGGTTTTTCGCAGTCGGAATGCCGGCATTCATGCTCCAGAGCGCCTTCCAGCCATTCTTTATGACGGCGGAGAAGCCCGAACTCGGCACGATCCTGTCCATCGCCTGCGGAGTGGCGAACATGGCCCTGGACGCACTGTTCATCCTCGTGTTCGGATGGGGATTGGCAGGAGCGGCGGCGGCTTCCATAATCGGCTGCTGCATAGGCGGATTCGTGCCGCTGTGGTATTTCCGCTTCCGCAGGAAGGAAGGCCAGCTGCGCCTCACCTCGGTCAAGTTCGAGAAGCGCGTCATCGTGAACACCTGCACCAACGGCAGCTCCGAATACATAGGAAACATCGCCTTCAGCCTGGTGAGCATGTGCTATAACCTCCAGCTGCTCAAGTTCTACGGGGAAAGCGGCGTGGTGGCATATTCGGTGCTGATGTACATCGGCTACATCTTCGTGGCCATATTTATGGGATACAACCTTACCGTCGCGCCTGTAGTGGGCTACAATTACGGCGCCGGGAACAACACCGAGCTCAGGAGCCTGCTCTCGAAAAGTTTCAAAATGCTGCTGGGAATAGGCGTCATCCAGGTCATCATTTCGCACCTGTTCATCACCCCCGCAGCCAAGCTTTTCATAGGCTATGACACCCAGACCGTGGAACTTACCGCGATGGCTGGAAAGATCTATTTCATGAGTTTCCTCATCTCGGGACTCAACATGTTCACCTCCGCCTGGTTCACCGGACTTGGCAACGGCGTGATCTCGGCCGTGTCGGCGTTCACACGTTCGATAGTGTTCGAGTTGGGCTGTGTGTTCGTGCTCCCGGCCATTTTCGGCGCGATGGCCATCTGGTACTCGGTCATCATCGCGGAAGCTCTCTCTCTGATTCTGTGCATTATACTGCTGGCCGCATTCAGCAAGAAGTACGGCTATTGGCAATAGCGCGGGCCACCACCGCTGCGGTGGACCAGGCCGCCTGAAGGTTAAATCCTCCCGTAACGGCGTCTATATCAAGCACTTCACCGGCAAAATAAAGCCCCGGGCAATGTCTGCTTTCCAGCGTGGACGCATTCACCTCCGATGCGCTCACCCCGCCCGCCGTGACGAACTCGTCCTTGAACCGGCATCTGCCCGTTATCCGGAAACTGTCCGCCGTCAGTATGGCTGCCAACCGGTTAAGACCCTTGCTGCCCAGCTCGGCCCATCTCTGGTCACGACGAAGAGCCGCCTTTCCCACCAGATATTCCCACAGACGCGACGACAGCGCCCCCGCCGGGGTGTTTATGATGAATTTCTGCGGATTCTCCCGGGCCAACCGGCCAAGCTCCTCCCTCACCTGTTCCTCGTTCCGGCTTAAATAATTGACTATCAGCTCCGCCCTGTACCCGCACTCGTCCAGATAACGCGCGGCATAGGAGGAGAGTTTGAGGGTCGCAGGGCCGCTCACACCCCAGTCCGTTATAAGAAGATCGCCTCTGGAGTGCAGCTTCGTGGAGGCCAATGACATCATCACTCCCTCCACCGACGTGCCCATCAGGGACTTGAGCGCAGGATCATCTATCCTGAACGAGAAAAGCGACGGAACAGTCTTCTCCGTCTTCACCTCCGGCAGACCCTCCAGAACGGAAAGTGTACCTCCGCCTGTCGTCACCACCACGCAGTCATAGTCTTCCAGCAGAGCCTTAACGCTCTGCACGCGGCACCGGCACTCCACCTTCACCCCCAGTTCCCTTATCAGCGCGGCCAATCTGTCCACGATCTGACTCGCCTTTCCGCTTCGGGGGAATACCCTGCCGCCGTCCTCCACGACCAGTCTCACGCCTTCCCGCTCCCACCACTGTACGGTGTCCTGGGGAGAAAAGACGCGAAATGCCTGACGGATAAGCTTTTCCCCGCGGGGATAGACATCCTTCAGACTGTCAATACCGGCAAAAGTGTTGGTAAGATTGCATCTGCCTCCGCCGGTTATGGAGAGCTTGGCCATCAGCCGCGGCTGCGCCTCCATAACGGTCACATCCGCGTCAGGAGTCTGACGCTTCAGCTCTATCGCGCAGAAACATCCTGCGGCACCGCCTCCTATTATGGCAACACGCTTTCCCATAGCGCAAAAATACGAAGAATCTTACGGATGTTTCTCCAGCCCGGCGGCAAATATGGTTTTTATTCAAAAAGTTTGATTATATTTGCAGTCCATTTCGGGTTTGGAGAGGTGGGTGAGTGGCTGAAACCACCGGTTTGCTAAACCGACGTACGGGTCATTCCGTACCACGAGTTCGAATCTCGTCCTCTCCGCACAATACTTTGCTCAAATAGCTGATGCCGCACATACCGTGCGGCATCGTTGTTTATATGCGCACCCGGTGGAAGCTTGCTTACATAAGGGTGCGCGTATAAACAACACAGGGCACCAGCCCGTATCAGCTATTTGAGCAAACTCCACTGTGCCAGGACCCGCCGGGAGGCCAGAGAAATGCAAAGCGGCTCCGCCGCTGCGCAAATCTCGCATAATTCACTTTGTAAACCATAGAATTATTCATGTTGAATTATTTGATTTGAATAATTCATTTTGAATAATTATCTTTACGGAAATTCAACTGATATGTCCAAGACAATAAACCCTTTCATAGTTTCCGGCAGAATAGACCCCGAATACTTCTGCGACCGCAAAGCCGAGTCCGCAAAACTCATCAAATCCGTGACGAACGGAAACAATCTGGTGCTCATCTCTCCCAGAAGAATGGGAAAAACCGGACTTGTGCGTTTCTGCTATGACCTGCCGGAAATTAAAGACCATTATTACTCCTTCTTTATCGACATACTGCACACTTCCAGCCTGAAAGAATTCGTGTATGTTCTCGGGAAAGAAATCTACAATACACTCCAGCCGCGGGGCGAAAAGATTGCCGGAATGTTCCTTCAGACCCTCAAATCCATCCGTGGAAGACTCTCTCTGGACAGTGTAACCGGTCTGCCCTCCTTCAGCCTCGAACTGGGAGACATCGAACAGCCCGACTTCCTCCTTGAAGATATTTTCAATTATCTTGAAGGAGCAGACAAACCTTGTATCGTCACTATAGACGAGTTCCAACAGGTGGCAAAATATGCCGAGAAAAACACGGAAGCGCTTCTTCGAAGCTATATTCAGAAATCATCCAACTGCAACTTCATCTATGCCGGCAGCGAACGGCATATGATGCAGGAGATGTTCCTTTCGGAAAACCGTCCGTTCTACCTGAGCTCTGACATGCTGGAACTGAAAGCCATTCCAAAAGAGGCGTATGTGCCTTTTATCACGGAGAACTTCAGGAAATTCAATAAGAATATCGCTGACGGCTGCGCAGAGAAAGTCTACGGCTTCTTCTCCGGGCACACCTTCTATATACAAAAGGTATTTAACGAAGCCTTCACCGACACTGCAGAAAAGCAGACGTGTACATCTGACACCGTCAATACGGCTCTGCTCTCAATTCTGGAAAGCTACGACACTACATTCCGCGAAAGACTCTCCACAATTACCGAAAGGCAAAAAGAACTCCTGTATGCCATCGCCACGGA
>CAYMDZ010000007.1:10863-12091 GCA_964389355.1 uncultured Muribaculaceae bacterium
CCCAGTTGGCATTTTTATTCCTGTTTGCGGATTCGGTGAAAATATATACCTTTGCGCCCCGGAAGTCACGGCACCTCCTTTTATAAAAAATGTCAAGAATGAAATCGAACAGACTTATCCAGCTTTCCCTGCTGATATTGGCATCCGCATCAGCATTCACCGCCTGCAAACGTGAATCCCGCGACACTCCTGTCTCTCTGGACGGAGTATGGGAAGGCCCTATGACCATAAATGAAGACGGCACCTCGCTCAGGGTTCTCAGCATCGAAGGAAACACGGCGGAATTCATAGATTTTGACTACACCCTCGCCGAAGGATACAATGCGGTGACGAGACAGTCTTCGCCCATTGACTATGTCACCAGGAACAACGGCTGCACCGAATTCGCAGTCACAGTTGACGGCAGTCAGATGACATTGGCCCGCAAAGACAGCCTTATCCTGGGCCCTGAAAACAACAAAGTCATTTACCGCCTTACAAAAGACGGTATGGGCCGTTATCAGGCAACGGAACCGACGGAAAGCCTGCTTCCGGAAGAGATAATATTCAACGGTCCGGATACACATCTTCTGGCATTGGATTCAGGTGTTCTGGACGCATTCGACTTCAACTGGATGGAATTTCTGGAATGGGCGGTCAAGACAGCGGGCACCACGGCCTGGGGCAAGGGTGTAGGCGCGCTTCTGGACCTGCTGTTCCCTGCATCGGGCGAGACCACCACTCTGGATGACCTGCTGGACAAGATGAACGCCATCACCGACCAGCTCAACCAGATGACCCTTCTGTACAAGAACACGACTTATGAGGCCAAGCTTAACGAGCGCAGCAAATATGTGAGCGAACTCACAAACTACAACGAGGAATACTACGTGCGCCTGAGCAACGCCAAAACCGAAGAGGAGGTCGCCACCATCATCAACGACTGGGCGTCCCACACGGTGGGAGGCAACCCGGTATATGTGCAGGGGCTCAATTTCATCGACTTCCTGCTCAATACGGTCATCGAACAAAGGGACATCTTCAATATGTACGACCTTTACACATACAACACTACCGCCTGGGAGAATGAAGGATATTCCGTAAGGGAGGCCCTTCGCGCCGGCGACATAGCGGTAGCGGCCGAAAACCTGTATCTGACTCAGCTCTACTATACGCTGAGAACGGATATGGACGATGATTCCAAGAAGACGATGCTCGACAAGAACATCGAAAAGTTCAACCTTCTCGC
>CAYMDZ010000008.1:0-11822 GCA_964389355.1 uncultured Muribaculaceae bacterium
CGTCATCGACAGCACCAGGTGGCAGATAAAGGAAACAACCGCCCCGCACACCGACGTGCCGAGCGGCCTCACCTATGAATTCACCGTTTACGAGAAGGTCTGACGGCAGTGAAGTTAGCGATTTTCGTCCGGAACAGCCTTCAGTTCCGCAAGGTTGTTGAACACATAGGCATATTCCCGTCCATCTGGAGGCCTTCTGTGTGTACGGCAGCCTCTTTCAGCGAACGGGGCTGTGCATTCGAGGACGGTTTGCCCTACTTTTTTGAAAAAAACTTTACAGCCGGCGCCTCTGACCTGAAATCCTATCGTTCTTGCTATAAAAGAATACGATCCAACAGGTCATCCGGTGTTATTGCAGGAATTTCGGACTGTCTGAAATCATGAATGTTTCTGGTGACTATCACATCGCACCTTCCCTCCACCGCAGACTGAACTTGAAGCGCATCTTCAATGTCACTTATCTGGCCGGCCAGCATATTTGTCACGTGCTCAGGCAGAGAAGGAAGAACTTCAACTATATCCACCAGATCGCCTATTATAGTCTTCTTGGCCGATGGCGACATATTTTTCAGCACGTATGCTATGGTCGGAACGGAAAGAACGGACATGCGCAGTTCCAAAGTCCCATTCTCTCCCAGACTCAGAATCGTGGCGGCATTTCTGGCGAACTGAGGATTGTCTCTCACCACCAGAGTATCCAGCAGAACATTGGTATCAAGAAAAACTCTCATCGCGACAGAATATATTCAAGCCTTTCGTCCTGCTCAATCTGCTCAGGGGTAAATGACACCGCGCCGGTAAGGTTTTTGATCTTCCGGGAAACAGCCGGACGGGAAACTTTGGGAAATTCCAAAGAATCAAGAGACTGATGTTTCTGCACAATGCGGAACCCGTCATTGGTCTCAATAATATCGAACTCCGTCTTGCAGTCGTATTTCTTCGCCCGGATAATTTTGGCCGGAATAATCAGCGCTTTGCTGTTCCCTATCTGTACTAATGTGTGTGTCATAGTCTCTTAACTTTTCCACAAAGATATAATTATTATAACAAAACCACAAAATGTTATAATAAAATAATTCCAAAACACTTTCCTTTCACAGATAATTACCTGTACGCACCGTTTTCTGTTTCCACCCGACGGAACGAAGTGTGGGTCGAGGCACAAAGGACTGCAGCTTCTGAAGCGTTTGTCCGTGCAGGGTCGCGAAGCGACAGCGCAGATTATCGGACGAGATTGGTCAAGCGGACGAAGTCGTCGACTGACAGCTTTTCGGCGCGAAGGTCGAAAATCGGGTCGGTCGTGTCCATCCCTTCCCGCAGCAGCGGCTTGAGCGCATTGCGAAGGGTCTTGCGGCGCTGGTTGAAGGCCGTCTTCACTACCTGACGGAACAGTTTCTCGTCACAGTCCAGGCTGGTCCGGGAATTGCGCCTGAGCCTTATCACCGCACTCTGCACCTTGGGCGGCGGACAGAACGCCCCCGAGCCCACGCTGAGAATGTATTCTATGTCATACCAGGCCTGAAGAAGCACCGACAGTATCCCGTAGGTCTTGGATCCCGGCGGCTCGGCGATGCGCTCCGCCACCTCCTTCTGTATCATACACACCACTTCCGGCACCAGATCCTTGTCGTCCAGTATCTTGAAGAATATCTGCGAAGATATGTTGTACGGAAAATTCCCTATGACCCTGTAGTTTCCCGGAAAGACCTTCCGCATATCGAGCTTCAGATAATCCGCCTGCAGGAGCTTGCCCACAATCCCCGGAAAATGCTCCCTGAGATACACCACGCTCTCGCCGTCCACCTCCACGAGCTTCAGATCCAGGTCGTCGCGCCCCAGAAGATACTGACTCAGAACACCCATACCCGGGCCAATCTCGAGCACGTCCCTCACCTCCGAAGGCGTAAGCGCGTCCACGATGGCGCGCGCGATGCTCTGATCGGTCAGGAAATGCTGTCCAAGGGCTTTTTTCGCTCTGACCTCCATACCTACACGTTAAAGAGGAAGTGCATTATGTCACCGTCCTGAACCACGTAATCCTTGCCCTCTATGCCCATTTTCCCGGCGGCGCGGCAGGCGGATTCAGTCTTGAGAGTAACAAAATCGTCGTATTTTATGACCTCCGCGCGGATGAATCCCTTCTCGAAGTCAGTATGGATGACACCGGCCGCACGCGGAGCCTTGTCGCCCTTGTGTATGGTCCAGGCGCGGCATTCGTCGGCACCCGCGGTAAAGAAAGTCTGCAGGCCAAGCAGATGGTATGCACTCTGTATCAGACGCACCACGCCGGACTCGCTCAGGCCCATCTCCTCGAGGAACATCTGGCGGTCATTATAGTCGTCCATCTCCGCGATCTCGGACTCCGTCCTGGCGGAAATGACCAGTATCTCGGCATTCTCAGCCTTCACGGCCTCCCTCACGGCATCCACGTATCTGTTACCGTTGACGGCGGAAGCGTCATCGACGTTGCACACGTACATCACGGGCTTGTTCGTAAGCAGGAACAGGTCACGGGCCATCTGAACCTCCTCTTCGTTGTTCAGAGCCACGCTGCGGCAGGATCTGCCCTCCAGAAGAGCGGCACGGTAGCGCGTAAGAAGCGCGGCCAGCTTGGCAGCCTCCTTGTCCCCCGCCTTTCCGGCCTTCTCGGACTTGGCCAGCCGGGCCTCCACGGTCTCCAGGTCTTTGATCTGCAGCTCCGTATCCACCACTTCCTTGTCACGGACAGGGTCCACCGAACCGTCCACGTGCACCACGTTCCCGTCATCGAAGCAGCGCAGCACATGCAGAATGGCGTCACACTCGCGGATATTGGCCAGGAACTGGTTACCCAGGCCCTCTCCGTGGCTGGCCCCCTTCACCAGACCGGCGATGTCCACTATATCCACGGTCGCAGGAATGGTGCGCTGCGGGTGGCAGATGTCACTGAGCACCTCCAGGCGCTTGTCAGGTACATTGGTCGAGCCGAGATTGGGTTCTATGGTACAAAAAGGGAAATTGGCACTCTGCGCCTTGCCCGAACTGATACAATTGAAAAGAGTAGATTTGCCCACATTCGGCAGTCCTACTATACCGCATTTTAAAGACATAACGTTTTTCTCGAAAATTTCTGCGCAAATTTAGCAAATTATCCTCATATTAGCGCTTTAACTGAACTTGATATGAGACTCTCACTTAAACTTCTTCTGACGGGCATCGCCGTTTTCTGGAATGTGGAAAACTTCTTCGATTACAGACAGCCTTCCACCATCAGCGAAAAGAACTGGACAGCAGGCCGCTTTTATGCCAAGGCCCGCGGCATAGGCAAGGTCATCCTGAGCCTGGCGGACAGCACCGGAACGCCTCCGAAAATCGTCGGACTGGCGGAAATCGACTCCCCCGCAACCCTCAAAGCCATCGTGGGAAGCAGCGTGCTCTACCCTTTCCGCTACCGCTATGTGCATTTCGAATCCCCCGACCCCCGGGGCATAGACTGCGCCCTCCTCTACCGTGACTGTATGCCAACGGAGACCCGGAGCATCCCCCTCACCCTCGACGGACAGGTCCTGCCCACCAGAAGTCTGCTGCTGGTAAGGTTCGAGGATCTGACCGTGCTCGTCTGTCATCTGCCGTCCAAAAGAGGCAATTCTGCAGTGGCCCGGAGACGCCGCAACCGTGCGATGGAGATGATGGATTCCATTGCGGCGCAGTGCCCGGGAAAGCTGCTCGTAATGGGCGACTTCAACGAAGAACGCAACCCGGACGACACGCTGCGGCACCTTATGGAAGTGACCACTCCCCAGAAGACCGGCAGCATCAGATTCCAGGGCCGCTGGGAGAAGATAGACCGGTGTCTGGCCAATGACACCTCCGGGCTCAGGATGCGGATCGCGGACCTGGATATGCTCAGCGTCCGGGACACCAGATATGGCGGGACCAAACCGCTCAGAACGTATTCAGGCCCCCGATACCTCGGAGGCCTGAGCGATCATTATCCTATAGTGATAACGCTTAGTCCGTAAGCTGACGGGCGCCGTCGGAGATTACGACATCGTAAACCTTAGGCTCGTGACCAAACCTGGCGGTGAACTCCTTCTTCGCAGTGGAGATGAACTCATCGTACAGTTCATTCTTCACGAGGTTGATGGTGCAGCCGCCGAAGCCGCCTCCCATAACACGAGAACCGGTAACGCCTTCCCTGCGGGCAACGGCGTTAAGGAAATCAAGCTCCTCGCAGCTGACCTCATACAGACGGCTGAGGCCGAAATGCGTCTGATACATCATCTCCCCTACCGTCAGATAATCGTTCCTCTCCAGAGCGTCGCACACATCGAGCACCCTCTGAAGTTCGCCGATCACATACTCGGCGCGCAGGTAATCCTCGCTGGAAATCTCGTTTCTGACATCCTCAAGCCACAGACGGTTCGCATCGGAAAGGAATTCCACCTCCGGATGGTTCTTCGCGATGGCCTTGGCAGCCCTCTCGCAGGAAGCGCGCCTGTCGTTGTAGGCAGATGATGCCAATTCGTGCTTGACACAGGAATCCAGAAGCACCAGACGGTATCCGTGAGCCTCCGGGTCAAACGGAAAATACTTGTATTCCAGAGTCTTGCAGTTAAGGCGGATAAGACATCCGGCCTTGCCGAAGCAGGAAGCGAACTGGTCCATGATGCCGCAGTTCACGCCGCAGTAGTTATGCTCCGTGCTCTGGCCGATCTGCGCGAGAGTGAATTTGTCCAGACCGTTCCCGAAGAGAGTGTCGATGGCGTATGCAAAGCAGCTCTCAAGCGCCGCGGAGCTTGACAGACCCGCTCCCAGAGGAACGTCGCCCGCAAACACGGCGTTGAATCCGCCAACCTTGCCGCCCCTCTTGGCCGTCTCGCGGCATACGCCGAAAATGTACCTGGCCCAAGCCTGTGAAGGAGCGTCCTTGTCACTGCCTACGGCAAATACCGCCATCTCGTTGTAGTCGAGAGAGAAAACCTGAACCTTGTCGGTTCCGTTGAGTTTAATCTCGGCCATTATTCCCTTGTCGATTGCGCCGGGGAATACAAAGCCACCGTTGTAATCCGTGTGTTCGCCGATCAGGTTGATACGACCTGCACTTGCGAAAAAAGTTCCTCCCTCACCGAAGAGAGAAAGGAACTTGTTATTGATCTTCTGTTTCATATAGTGCTGTTAAAAGTAGCGTGCCCTTTCATCCACTACGCCTGCAGCGTCCTGCATAACCGGCAGAATGAGCTGCGAGCTGTACTGTGCCTTCTGGGTGGTGTAGCGGTCAGCGTCCTCGTCGGTGAAGAAGTTGCCGTTAACCTTGTTGTCCACCTTGACCACATATACTGCGCGTGTTCCCTGAATTGCTCCGCTGACAGCGCCTGTTTCAGTCTTGAGAATGGCTCCCAGAACTGCCGGCTCCACTGATGACGGACTCATAGGAGAGAATGAAATGTCCTTGCGTGAAACGGCCTCTACGGAAAGTGCGGAAGCGATCTCGTCGATGGTTGAAAGACCTGCGATCTGGGATGCGACCTGTGCGCGCTTATTGGCATTGCGCTTCTCCGTATAGATGGTGTTCTCGATCATAGGGGTAAGCTCTGCCAGAGACCTGTAACCGGTCTTGCGGACTTCCTTCACGGTAGCCACGAAGAAGTATTTGTTGTCCACGGTGATGATGCCTGAAGTCTTGCCCTTCTTCGCATCGAACACCCAGCGGGTAACTTCCTTCGCGTGGTCGATGGAACCGAATGTATCGGTGCTCTCGAGAACGTTGTTCTGTCTGTGTGAATATACTGAAAGTGAATCAGATGCCTTCTTGTAACCCTCGTAGGTGCTGCCTGCCAGAGCGGCAAAATTGTTGGCCTGTGCGTAATATGCACTGTAGGTGTCCTTGCTTGCGACAGCGGCCTTCTCGAGGATGGCCACCTGCTTCTTGAGTACAGGCTTGGTGGTCTTCGTAACCACTACCACGTGCGAACCGTACTGGCTCTTGACCACGTAAGGCTTGTTGACCGGAGCGGTGATTACGCTCTCGAGACCAGGGATCATATAGGTCTGGGTCATCCAGCCGATATTGCCAAGCTGGCCGTCTGCCTGTGAGTTCTTGTCTGCAGAATACTCTGCGACAAGCGTATCAAACGCTGCCGGACGGCGGCTGAGAACGGTGCAGAGGCTGTCTGCCTTCTTCTGTGCGTCGGCGCCCTGAAGGAGAATATGCTTTACATATACTGAATCAGGAATATTGGCGCTCCTTATCACGCGTGCTGCGTAGTAGGTGTTGTCCTTGCTGAATACCTTCGATACACCCTTGGCAGACGCTGAGAATGCGAAATTGTCGATGTCGGCGTTGATGGTGTTGAGCTCGCCCTTGCGGTACCAGTATTCAGAAAGAGGTCTGTCGGAATACTTGAGAAGGAAGCTCTTCATATTGCCTGTGGATGCGAATTCGTCGATTACAGACTCGACTGCGCTTTCAGCGGCTGCGATGTCATCCTGTGAAGGCTTGACCTCGAAGACCACATACTCGATGTCACGGTTGGCCACCTGCTTGTAGTCCTTCTTGTGGGCGTCGTAGTAATCCCTGATCTCTTTTTTGGATACGCTGACCGTGCTGTCGCGCTTGTAGTCGTAAGGAACGCTTACCAGCTGGATGTCTGCGGTAAGATTGCCCTCGAGCACGATCTCAGCCTTCTGTGCAGGCGCATTGATGGAACTGTTCGTGAAAAGAGCTGAATATTTGCTGTAATACTGGCCTGTACGTACGCTGTTCTTCAGATAGTCCCAGTAGATCTTGACGTTGGGATCAGTCTGTGCGAGAGCGTTGATCTCCCTTACCCTTGCAGGAGAGAAAGCGCCGCTCTCGTCTGCGAACATAGGGTTCTGCGAGATAGCGGGACTTACGTGCTCACCGGCAAAAAGGTCTGCAACCTCGGCGTCAGACACATGAATGCCGGCCGCCTCGCAGTTCTTGAAGAACATATAGCGGTCGAGAAGTGACTGCCATGCCGCGTTGCGGATCTGCTGCTGGGTCTTCTCGTTCTGTACGGAAGAGCCTGTGGTGATCTCGTTTATGCTTGAGTATTTGTCGACCTCTGCCTTAAAATCCTCATAGGTAATGCCTGTACCTGCGATTTCACCTACGTTCTGAGGCTTGTCGAAAAGCCTCATTATGTCATCCATAGGTGCAATAAAGTACAAAAGAGAAAGCGCGATGATCACTGAGATAGCGACACCGAATTTATCGCGCATTTTTTGAAGTACTGCCATATTTGTTATATAATTTTAAATTTTTCCAACGTAAGGGTTGCGAAGTTAATAAAATTTAATCATTTGAGCAAAGGTCCGATGAAGTTCACGGAATCTATCGCCACCCTGGTGCTGTCCTGCCGGGTTATTCCGAAACTGTCGAACACCGACAGCAGGGTCGCGTTCCTGGCCCTGTCGTCAGAGCGCATTCCCTTTCCCTGCATAAGGCCCTGCGGGGAATACAGCCTGACATAACAGTCGGTATAGATCTCCGCCTTGTCCCTGTCCCAGTAGATGGTGTCCGTCTCCATCGTCTCGTTCTTGATGACATTGCTTATGACCACGTTGCCGTACGCCTCCCAGAGTTCACCCGTTGACTTTTTCCCGGCGTTGATGTGCCTGGCCCGGTCGGAGCGGATGTATGTCTCCAGAAGTCCGTCCTCGGTATAGGCATAGACATAAAGCCCTTCGGGAAAAGTCTCGTAGTCAAGGGAATCCGACGAGAACCGGAGCATCTTATCGGCCTCCATCCTCTGGAGTATCACTCCGTCCTTCGTCTGTACGGCGAACATGTCCTCGACCACCTGTACAGGCGTCTGGGCGAGGTCTATCGCGTCCGCTTCCTTAAGATGCGAGGAACATCCGTCAAAACACAAGAAAGCAACCGCCGCAGCGGTTGCAATTCTGAATATGACTTCCGTCCCGGTTCTCACTGTTAGTTCTGGGTTCTGACGGTTGTGTATGCGTGGAATCCGCCGCAGTTGATCTCGTAGGATTCACCGTTGTTCACGCCGTACATGAATGCGTCGGCGGTAAGCGGATAATACTTGCTGTACTCGGCGATTCTCTTGTTGGCCTCAGAAGCGAGTGAAGAATCGGCGGCCTTGGCTCTCTCGAAGTAATCCACTGCCACCCAGTAAGGTGCGCGCTTGGCGATATCGTTGCCTTCGCAGTGAACGCCTCCCCAGATGGTTCCGAGAAGCATATAAGTCTTGCCCTTGACATCTCCGTTCTCGGACAGAGGAATGATCTTCTTCGCGGCGCGCTCGGCGGCGAGGTTGTTGCCGCACTTGTAGTTGTAAACTGCGAGTTCATACAGGTACTCCACATCCTGGGCAGCATCTGAATCCTCGCGGTCTATGGCCTCCTGAAGATATTTGATGGCGGCAGTAGAGTTGCCGGCGGCGGCGTTGAGCTTGTAAAGGGTGTAAGCCGAAGTGTGTGAAGGCTCGTTCTCGTGGATCTTGGTAGCGGCCTGCAGGAACAGTTTGGCATCCGTGCAGCCTGCGGCTGAGAGCGCCTTCACGATCTTCGTAGAAAGCGTGATGTCATCCGGATTGGCCTCGAACTTAGGAGTATAGAGTTCGATGAGCTTGTCGCAGTCAGCGATGTTGTTCGATGCGAAGATCTCTTCGACATTGGCCTTGATCTCATCGTTAAGGGCCTGGTCATCAGCGTTCTTGGCCTCGAGTGAAGAGAGTTTGTCGATGCAGTCTTCATATACTCCGAGTATCTCCTCCTCGTCGATGACGCCGTCCTTGAACAGGTCAACGGCAGAGTTGAAGTAGAACAGGAAGATGGTAGCCTTGGTCTTGGCGCCGTTGGCATCGATAATCTCCTTGAACTCCCTGTAGAGGCGCTCAGGATCGTTCTGGATATAGTTGGCAAGGTCGAGACCCTTGTTGTTGCGTGCGGTTACCGCATACTTCGGATAGTTGGCGATACGCGCGTCGTGAATCATCATAAGGGAGTCCACAAGCTTGGCCTTGTAAACCGGGTTCTTCGCATTCTTGGAGATGAGCTTTCTCATAAGGACAGTACCGTCCACCAGCATGTTCTGGTTGGCTGTAGGAGGGCAATGCTTATATGCCTCTCTCCAGTTCGGAATGGCCTCGTCATAGCTTTTCTGCTTGAAGTACTCCTTATAGAATGAAAGATACTTGATACAATTCGCGCTGTCTGCGCCGTACTTGCCCTGAGCGAAAAGATTCGTTGAACCCAGGGTCATCGCGATAATTGCAATTAGAAGAACTGATTTTTTCATATTGTGTTATTTGTTTTATTCGTAGCGGTATTGCTGGAACCAGATGTCGAACAGGTTGATGCCCAGCGAGAAATTGGCGTAGGTCTCGAGGATGAGACTGTTCTTGAGCGATCCCCTCTGCCCTACCTCGAATCCGAGGGTCAGACCGTTGTACCACTGGAAGACAGGGAGCGTCACGCCTAGGGTGATTCCTCTCGCGTAGATGGAGTTCCCGTTCACGTTGTAGTAGTCTTTAGTATAATAGACACCCGCCCTGTAGGCGATGATGTTGCGGTAATAGCGCACGTCATTCGGTCTCGGGATATACTCCACGCCGAACCTGAAGCTCTGTGCCACGGCCGGTGAGAAGATCGGGCTTCCGCCTGCGCCGTTCACCGAGAAGCCCTTCTGGTTCTCGAACCCGCTGCCGGTCCAGTCCGAACGCGTGTAGTCGAACTCCGCACGGAATTTCCTGTTGTACACCATCGAGATGCCCACACCGGCCTCATCGGCCAGATAGAGAGGAGTCGCCATATGGGCCAATGTGTCCGCGCTGGACGAGATGCTGGCCTGACCGCTGGTCACCGAGCTGTTTATGTATCCGTTCAGACGGGCATTGAGCTTGTATGTCGCGCCAAGCACGAACTGAAGCTTGTTCGAAGGGTTGATGACGTACTGAAGGCCGAACTTGGCGGTATTGGCCGAAAGAATCATCTCCGAAGAGTTCGTGACGTTCAGTGCGGCGGCGTCGCTGGCAGTCTGGGTGTAGGACTTCTCGTAGTTGCCTATGTAATGGATGTACTCGACACCCAGGTTGAGGTTCTTGAAGAGGTTCACACCGCCCGCGGCGAAGATCTGATACATACTGCCCTGACCGGCGTAGCTATGCTGCAGGTTTCCTATGGAAGCCAGGACGCCAGGATTGGTCTCATAATAGCTGAAATCGTATCCGGTGGCGCTGTAAGGCTTGATTCCCACCATCATCGCGGTATGGTTGAAAAGCGGGAACGATATTATAAAGTCGTTGATATTGAAGAGGTTGCTGGCAGACTTGGCACTGCCCTGCTTCATCACGCGATTGTTCTGATAAACCGAAAAATCCGACATGAAAGCGAGCGAGTCCCTGGCCGTGACGGCAGCCGGATTCAGCGAATTCAGGTAGCGGTTGTTACGCGAAGCGATGCCCACGCCGCCCATCGTGGTGTTGTAGGCGGTGGAGCCGTTGAACAGGTCACCGACACCGAAGATGGAATACGGAGCGTAACTCGTGTATGCCCCGTTGTCATCCGCGACCGCTGCCGCCGATGTGAGAAAACAGAAAAGTGTTTCCAGCGCTATTTTTTTAATTCCAATTTTTCTCATAATCAAGCGAAATTACGGCCAATCCCATGAGAACCAGGTTATTGACAACAAAAACCGAGTTCCCGGTATGGCGGACGAACATATTGGCGTCTCCGCCGGTGAAGAGCACCACGCTCTGCGGCACGGACGCGATATAGGCGTCAACCTCAAACTTTATGCCTAACATTACGCCCGACTCCACGCTGGATACAAGCGTATTCCCTCTCGGAACCACATCCTTCGGGGTATTGACCAGCGGAAGATTCTTCGCATATCTGTTTATGGCCTTGAACCTGGTCCTGCATCCAAGGGAAACGTTTCCGCCCAGATACCTGCCCTCGGCGTCAATGAAATCCACCGACAGAATGGTTCCGAAATCGAAAATCACGCAGTCCCTGCCCTGGAAAAGCTTTCTGGTGGCCAATATGGACGCAGCCCTGTCCGGCGACAGGTATTCCGGCAGCCCGTAGGCCTTCAGCAGCGCCGGATGGTTCTTGTCTATGAGCACCAGCTGGTGGCACAGACCCTTGAGCGTATCTTCGTCCTGCTGCGAAATGTCCCTTACGGATGCCAATACCAGCACGCCCGGCTTCTGCTTTTCGGTGATGTGCTGGATGAACTCTATGGTCTTCTCCCCCTGATAACGGATGGTCTTGCCAAGGGTTTCTCCCTCGGCCCATACGGCCTTGAGCGCCGTATTACCCATCTCTATCAGCAGGTTGGACATTTTTCTCTAAAAAATCCCACAAATTTAAGAAATTATTGCAATTTCTTCAAAGTCTCGAGCGCCCTTTGAGTGGAATCTATCCCGCGGGTTATGATTTTCAGCTTTCCTTCGGTCTGCTTGAGAGTGAATGAAGAATTGTTGATCTTCTCCAGAAGCGAGGCGAAAGTGTCGGAAGTGAAGTAATCGTTCAGAGGGGCTGTGGCGAAGAAGCAGATGAGCATTCCGTTCTTGATGATGATCTTCTCGAACCCTAGGCTCTGCCCTATGTTCCTTATCTTCACTATGTTGAAAAGGTTCTCCACCTGAGGCGGGCATTCGCCGAACCTGTCCGTGATCTGTGCGTGCAGACGGTCTATCTCCTTCTCGGCCACGAAAGAGTCCAGCTGCTTGTACAGGCGCATCTTCTCGGAGGTGATGTCCAGATATTCGTCCGGGATAAGAGCCTGCTGGTCAGTCTCGATGGTACAGTCTGAGACATATTTGCGCCCGGACTTGGACACGGTCTGGCCT
>CAYMDZ010000009.1:0-11633 GCA_964389355.1 uncultured Muribaculaceae bacterium
CACCAGGTCGAGGATCTTCGACACGGTGGACTCGCCGAACGTGCTGGTGGTCCTGATTTTAAGCAGGCCCGTCATGTTCAGGCTTCCGCTTATGACCGCATCCCCTGCGGCCACCTCTCTCGGAAGGCTCTCACCGGTAAGGGCCGCCGTGTCAAGCGAAGAATTGCCGAAAACGATCTCGCCGTCTATAGGGATCTTTTCGCCCGGCTTGACCACGATTACGCTGCCCGGAGCGACCTCGTCGGGAGATACCGTGCGCAGCGCGTCGCCGTCTTCAAGATTGGCATAATCGGGACGGATGTCCATAAGGTTCGAGATGGATTCGCGGCTTCTGTCCACCGCGATGTCAGAAAAGAGCTCTCCTATCTGATAGAAGAACATCACGGCCACGGCCTCGGGATACTCGCCGATGGCGAATGCTCCGACGGTGGCGATGGCCATCAGGAAATGCTCGTCGAACAGTTCTCCGTGAAAGATGTTTTCAACAGCCTCCCACACCACGTCCCCGCCTATGATGATGTAGGCGGCGGCGCTGAGCATTATCTTGAGAGTGAGTGACAGAGGGAGGAAAAGTATCGCTGCGAGCATAACTGCGCACACCGCGATACGATATATCATTATTTTCTGTTCCTTTTCCATATTCTTGCTGTTTTAACGGTGCAAAGGTATGGAACGGGCGGTGCAACCCGGTTGCAGATGCTATTTGGCGGTGCAATTCGGGCAGACGCCCTTGAGAAGATATTCCACCTCGCGGAGTTCGAAGCCTTCAGGATAAGCCACTATGGGGATGTGGGTATTCTCCAGGCAGTAGGTCTTGTGGCATTTTTCGCAATAGAAATGGCAGTGCAGCTCCTCCACCTCGCAGGTATGGTCGTTATGGCAGAAACAGTATTTGGTGGAGCCGCTTCCGTCCTCGGTCTCGTGCACCAGATGATGCTCGGCGAAAAGGGTGAGGGTCCTGAATATGGTGGACTTGTCCACGCTTTCCAGCTCGGTCTCCAGATCCGTCATGCTGAAAGTGTCGTGATACTCAGAAACGACACGAAGAACAAGGATTCGGACTGATGTCGGTCTTATTCCGTGTTCTTCGAGTAAATTTGCATATTTTTCCGTTACATCTGCCATAGCTGGGCAAATATACGAAATTTCCTGTTACATTGGTGGCGGGCCGCCGGGACCGCCCGGACCGCGGCGGTTGTTGTTGCCGCCGAAGTTGCCGAACCTGTAGGTGAGCGACAGTATGATGTAGCGGCCGAGGGTGTTGTTCACGGATTCCGTATGGTAATTGGCCGTGTCGGTTACCGTAAGGTTCTTGGCCTGCCCCAGAATGTCGTATCCCTTGATGGCAAGGGTCATCTTCTTGTTGAGCAGCTGCTTCTGTATCTCGAGGTTGAGCACGTACTCGTCCGGCTGCTCGGTGGAATAACCGTTGTACCAGTTGTAGTTGAACTCTCCCTTCGCGCTGAGGCCGATCAGGTCCCAGGTCCAGGTGGCGTTCGCGCGGATCTGGTTGTTGAAGGTGCGTGTGTGCTCGTCGATGTTGTCCAGGGTATAGCGGCTGGAGTTCATCCTCGTTCTGGCGGAGACCTCCACCTCCAGGTCATCGTTACGGTACTTGCCCATCAGGCGTTCGGTAAAATTGAACGACTGGGTGCCGTTGCTGACCAGTTTCGAGCGGATATTGTCGTAATCCGCGAAGAACACATTGTAGTCCAGCGAGCCGTCCTCCTTAAGGTACTTGGCGGTGTCTATGCCGTTGCCCACGTAGTTCTCGGACTGGCTCCATCCGATTCTGGCCATGTTCATCACCGTGAATCCGGTCTTGTTTACAGGAAGATTCAGATAGACGTTGAAATTGGCAGAGAAGTTCGAAGTGCCGTTCACCGGCATCGTATAGCCTATACCGTTCGTGTACCAGGTGGCGTTCACGATAGGATTGTCGTTGTAGGTGGCATCCCAGCGGGCGTTCACCGACGCGTAGGTCTGCTTGTTGTTGTACCTCACATCACCGCGCATCTCGTGGGTGAAATAAGGCGACAGGTTAGGGTTACCGAACGATACTGACAGAGGGTTCGAGTTGTCGGCCACGGTGATGAGCTGTGAAGTGCTCGGCTGCACGCTGCGTCCGAAATAGAATGTCCTGAAGCTTCCGTTCTCGCCCATGTTGAAGAATATCATCGCGTTAGGAGCCCAGTTCACGCGGAACATCGTGGTGTCCACCTTGTAGGACGCGCCTGACGATGTATAGTTGTGGGTCTTGGTAGGCTTGGCGGCCATACCGACCTGAAACCTGTACCCGTCTCCCTGGTAGAGGGCGTTAAGACCTATCTCCTGGTTGATGTATTCGTTGACTATGCTGTTCGAGTAGTTCTCGGATATTTCTCCGGTCTCCACATCCGTGGTTATCTTGTCGGAAACGGACTTGTTCCAGCTGTAGGAGTAATTGGCCTCCAGATAGAAGTTACCGCCGAGCGGCTGGGTGAAGGTGGCGTTGCCCCAAAGGCTGTAGGAGTTCTGGTCCTGGTCGTACTTCTGGTTCACGCTGGTAGCGGATGAAGTGCCGTCATCCTCGTACACGGTGGTGTTCGAAATGTTGAAGCCGTTGAGGTCGTTCCTGCTCACGCTGTAGTTTCCCATTACGGTCATCGTCTGTCCCGGCATCCAGAGACGCTGGCGAAGGAGGGCGAAGCCGCTGGTGGACAGGTTCTGGTTGTCACCGTAGTTGTTCTTCGAGCTGGCGTTGGTCGGGCTTATGCTGCCGTCGGCGTTGAGGCAGGTCCTGGTGGAGTCCTGGCTGGTCTCGGTGAAGCTGCCCTTGCCGAAGTTGATCTGCGGCTCGAATATGATGGAGGTGTTGTCAGAGAACTTGTGCTCCATGCGCATGCCGAAGCGGTGTCCGTCTGACCTGGTGTTGCTCACGCCCTTCGAATCATAGAGAAGGTTCGAATCCTCGAGGTACGTGGTCTTGGTGGAAGACTCCTCCACATCCTTGTTCGTGGAATTGTAGAGATAGTTTCCGCTGAGTTCCATCCTGTCGTCGAACAGGTTCGTACCGCCGTTGAGTCCCGTCATGAACGAGGTGGTGATACCGTTGCCGCGGCCCCAGCCGCCCTGTCCGCGACCCATTCCGCCGCCGCGTATGGTGCTCATCATCTCGCCCGACATGTCTCGGAATCCGCGGTTGTTCGTGTTGTTCGCGTTGAAGATGAACGCCAGCTGGTTGTTTTCGGTGAATTTACCGGCGAATGCGGCGCCTTCATATCTGTAGTCCCCGCTCAGGCCTGTGCTCGGAACGTCATGTCCCGCACCCGCCGAAGCGTTGCCGAAGAAACCGTTAAGCATTCCCGGCTTTACGGAAAGGTCGATTATGGTCTCCTCCTCACCGTCGTCGATGCCGGTAAACTGGGCCTGGTCGGACTTCTTCTCGATGACCTTCACCTTGTCCACTATCTTCGCAGGCAGGTTCTTGGATGCCAGCTGAGGGTCATCCAGGAAGAAGGTCTTGCCGTCTATGGTGATCTTGTCTATGGAGCGTCCGTTATGGGTGATGCTTCCGTCCTCGGATATCTCGATGCCCGGAATCTTCTTCAACAGGTCCTCGAGCATATCGTTGTCAGTGGTCTTGACGGAAGACGCCGTGAACGAGATGGTGTCGGATTTCATCTGGATAGGGTTGCCCACTGCGGACACCTTGGCAGCCGCGAGCTGCTCCTCGCTCGGTTCAAGCTTCAGCTTGCCCAGATCCAGGTCGGCGTCCTTGAGCTCGAATTCCTTCTGGAAAGTCTTGTACCCCAGAAGCTCAGCCTTGAGGATGTACTTTGCAGGCCTGATGTCGGCGAACACCAGCGAACCGTCCTCCTCGGTCAGTGCATAGGCTGTAGGCTTGGACGCGTTAGGCTTGGCGATGACCACGGTCACGAACGAAAGTTTCTCTCCCGTCTGAGAGTCTTCCACCACGGCCTTGACGCAATAGCTCTTCGACTGGGCCGACAGAGCGGTGCACATCAGAAGGGAAGCCAGAACCGTAAGCGATTTCAAGAAAAGTTTCATACACATTATTTAATCCTGTCCGGATGCGAGGCGATGAATTTCTCCCACGATGACGAATCTCTCGTCTGTGCCAATGGGCTGATGATCTGATAGTAATGACAGAGCGCAATAGCCAGGGCATCCGTTGAGTCCAGCGGGTAGTCTTCAATTTTGATGCCAAGAATTTTCTGGACCATCAGACTTACCTGCTCCTTGGACGCATTTCCGTTCCCGCAGACCGAAATTTTCGCTTTTCGGGGGGCGTATTCGTTGATCTCCAGACCCATCTCGGAAGCCACGGCCAGCGCCACCCCCTGGGCACGGCCAAGTTTGAAGATCACCTGCGCATTCTTGCCCAGGAAAGGCGACTCTATGGCCAGGCACTGCGGAGAATAGGTCTCTATCACCCTGGTGACGAAGTCCTTTATCTGTGCGAGCTTGGCATAGGGGTCCTTTTCCTTACGCAGATCGAGAATCCCGGCGTCCACGAATTCGGGGCCGCCCTTCTCATTAACACGAACAATCCCGAAACCAAGCAGGTTGGTTCCGGGGTCAATTCCAAGTATGGTACAGTTCCTAGTCAATCTTGTCGAATCCTGTATAAGGACGCAGAATTTCAGGGATGATGATTCCGTCAGGGGTCTGGTTGTCCTCCAGAAGCGCTGCCACTACTCTAGGGAGAGCGAGCGAGCTTCCGTTGAGGGTGTGGGCAAGCTGAGTCTTGCCGTCCTCGTCACGGTAGCGCAGGTGAAGCCTGTTGGCCTGATAGGTCTCGAAGTTGCTGACTGAAGAAATCTCGAGCCATCTCTCCTGAGCGGCGCTCCAGAGCTCGAAGTCATAGGTGATGGCGGAAGTAAACGACATGTCGCCGCCGCACAGACGGAGTATCCTGTACTTCAGGCCAAGCTTGTTGACGATGCCCTCCACGTGTGCAACCATCTGGTCGAGAGCGGCATAGCTGTTCTCCGGCTTCTCGACGCGTACGATCTCGACCTTGTCGAACTGGTGCAGACGGTTAAGTCCGCGCACGTCCTTGCCGTATGATCCGGCCTCACGGCGGAAGCAAGGGGTGTAAGCGGTAAGCTTCTGCGGGAGCTCGTTCTGGGCGAGAATGACGTCACGGAAGATGTTGGTCACAGGCACCTCGGCGGTAGGCACGAGGTAGAAGTCGTCGAGATTGGCATGGTACATCTGGCCCTCCTTGTCAGGAAGCTGGCCGGTTCCGAAGCCTGACTCCTTGTTGACCACTACAGGCGGCTCGACCTCCTTATATCCGGCCTCGGTGTTGCAGTCAAGGAAGAAGTTGATGAGGGCGCGCTGAAGCTTGGCACCCTTGCCCTTGTAGACAGGGAATCCGGCGCCGGTAATCTTCACGCCGAGGTCGAAGTCGATGATGTCGTATTTCTTGGCGAGTTCCCAGTGAGGAAGTGCGTTCTCGGGAAGTTTCACCTCAGGGCCGCCCATCTTGACGACGAGGTTGTCCGCGGCGCTCTTTCCTTCCGGAACCAGATCGCAAGGCATGTTAGGGAGAAGGACGAGGTTGTCCTCAAGCTCCTTTTCCGCAGCGTCCATCCTGGCGAGCAGGTCGTTTGACTTGGCCTTCAGTTCGGCCACCTCTGCCTTTACGGCTTCAGCCTCGGCCTTGAGGCCCTGTTTCATATATGCGCCGATCTGTGCGGCCTTCTGCTTCTGGTCAGAGAGCAGGGAGTCGCTTTCGGTCTGGAGATTGCGGCGCAGCGCATCGAGCTCAAGCACCTTGTCCACTACAGGCTTGGCATCGAAATTCTTGACTTTCAGTTTGGCGATGACCTTCTCAGGATTCTCGCGAAGTGTTTTAAGTGTCAACATATATAGATAGTTTTACTTGTCAAAAAAGAAAAGGGACCTACACCTCCATCTCGAAGAGTGTAAGTCCCATAAATCAACTTTCCTTCGAGATTAGTTCTCAAAAGGAACAACCGACACGTATGATTTGTTCTCCCTCTTGCGAGTGAAAACCACTGTACCGTCTATAAGTGCGTAAAGAGTGTGATCTTTACCCATACCTACATTCTTGTCGGGGTTGTGTACCGTACCTCTCTGGCGGACGATAATGTTACCTGCCTTTACGGCTTCACCACCAAATTTCTTGAGTCCAAGACGCTTGCTTTCTGACTCACGACCGTTCTTTGAACTTGATTGACCTTTCTTATGTGCCATAATTCAATTTCGTTTTAATTAAGCGAGTACAATCTCAGCAATCTGAATCTTAGAGAGTTTCTGACGATGACCGTTGCATTTGTCAAAACCTTTGCGACGGATCTTCTTGAATACGAGAACCTTGTCGGCTCTGGCGTCGTCAGCGAGCACTGTAGCCTTCACTACCGCACCCTTTACATAAGGAGCGCCGACCTTTACCTTGCCCTCGTTGTCCACGAGAAGGACCTTGTCGAACTCCACAGCTGCACCTTTTGCTTCCGGGAGGCGGTTGCAAAAGATTTCATTGCCTGCCTCGACTTTAAACTGCTGGCCTGCAATATCAACAATAGCGTACATAAAAAAACTTTGTTAAAAAGTTTCGACCGCAAGCGGATTCCGTCTGAAATCTCTTATAGGGCTCCACGGCCATCTGAATGGAGCGCAAATATAGAGAAAATTTCACTATTCACCAAGAAAAATTTATATTTGTATCAAAATGTGACGCACTCCCATGGAAACGACTTTCACCTACGACAGACAGGTTACCGGAAAGGAATTTGTCGGAAGAAAAATTGAGAAAGACCTTCTCAAGGAGGCGCTTTCAGGGAAGCGGAACGTCGCCATCTACGAAGCCCCGAAGACGGGCAAATCATCCCTTCTCAAGCAGGCGGTGCGGGAGGCGTCCCTGGAAGGATGCAACTACACCGTCATCGAAGTGTCGCTTCTCTCCACCAGAACCCTGGAAGACTTTCTGCACAGTTTCATAAACGCCACGAAGGCCAGGTTCCCGCAGAGCAGCCTCGATCCCGACAGCTCGGTCCATCCCGGACTTAAGGATTCCGAGACCTTCTCCATCCTTAACTATCCCCTGCAGCTCTCCTCACAGAGCGGCACACCTATAATAATAGTATTCACCGAATTCCAGAACATCCTGAACATCGACAGCGCCGACCGGCTGCTCAAACTGCTCGAAAAGGCATCCGACAGCGCACAGTGCTCCTGGATATGGATGGGAAGCCAGGTCAACAGGATGAAGCAGATCTTCGAGAAGGCCAGGTTCTTCCACAGGAACACCGTCAGGATAAAAATTGGCAGCATCAGCCTCAAGGAAGCCTCGACCTTCATCAGCAAGGGTTTTCTCAAGAGCGGTAAAGTCATAGAGAAGGAACAGATCGAATATCTGTACAACATAGTCCAGGGCAACGTCTATTACCTGCACCATTTCGCCGCCATCTGCGACGGCCTCAGCCGCGGGTTCATCACGCAGGCCATAATGGAGGAAAGCATCCAGTCCATTCTGAGCATTCACGAGCCGCGGTTCATGGCCACGGTCTACGACCTCACCGAATTCCAGATCAACCTGCTCAAGGCCATTCTGGACGGAGAGCACAAGTTCAGCTCCGCGGAAGTGATCGAACGCTACGGGCTCAACTCCTCTGCCAATGTCAAGCGCATCAAGGAGGCTCTCTGCAAAAAAGAGATAATCACCTTCGAAAAGGACGGCCGTGCGCACCTTCTGGACCCGCTTTTCGAATATTGGCTCAGAAAATTTTACTTTTAGAAAAATTTGGTTACCTTTGCAGTCCAATTTTTCACCGCTCGCTTGCAAGAGCGTGAATATTAGAGAAAAAGGGGGTGATTTAAGGAATGATTATCGTACCGGTAAAAGACGGCGAAAATATCGAGAAAGCTCTTAAGAAATTCAAGAGAAAATTCGAAAAGACAGGAGCCATCCGTGAACTCCGTGCACGCAAGAACTTCGAGAAGCCTTGCGTGAAGAGACGTATGGCCAAGATGAAAGCCATCTACGTTCAGCACCTTCGCCTGGAAGAAGAGCAGTAATTTTACTCTCACATAAAAAAAGAAGAGGTTCTCTAATCGAGAGCCTCTTCTTTTTCGTTGTAAAATTCATACTGCAGAACTGAATACCCGGTGATCTCCATCACCTTGATTCTACATTTGTACTTCTTTTTCCACTTCGACAGATAGGAATTCAGGATGCCGCGGGTCAGGTACGCCCCCAGAATGGGGCTGACCTTCAGGATGAAGTTCCTGATGCCTTTCTCGTTGACATAGTAGGCAAGCTTCCTTTCTATCTGCTCGTCAATAACCACCGTGGATGCAATCTTGCCCGTGCCGTGGCACAGCGGGCACTGCTCCTGGGTGTTAATTTCAGTTACGGGGCGTATGCGCTGACGTGTAATCTGCATCAGACCGAACTTGGTGAGAGGCAGCACGTTGTGCTTGGCCCTGTCCGACTCCATAAGTTCCATCATGTACTTGTGGAGTTCGTTGCGATGTTCCTGCGACTCCATGTCTATGAAGTCCACGATCACGATTCCGCCCATATCACGCAGACGCAGCTGGCGGGCAATCTCTTCCGCGGCGATCCTGTTGACATCGTAAACGTTCTGTTCGTAGTCGGTGGTCTTCGCGCGTATGCCGCTGTTCACGTCTATCACGTTCAAGGCTTCGGTGGTCTCTATCACCAGGTATGCACCCTGGCGCATCGGCACCACCTTGCCGAATGAACCCTTGATCTGACGGGTAACCTCGAAATGATCGAAAATAGGCTCCTTCCCTTCATACCTTTTCACTATCTTCTCCTGTTCCGGAGAGATGAGCGAAATGTACTTCCTGGTCTCTTCATAGACGGTCTCGTCATCCACATACACGTTGGTGAACGAGTCGTTCAGAAGATCGCGAAGCATGGTGGTGGTCTTCGAATACTCCGTGAACAGGAGTTCGATGCCCTTCGAACGGGCGATCTGCTTCCAGGACTCTTCCCACTTGTTGATAAGGAACTTGGCCTCGCCCACGAGCACTGAAGCGGTCTTGCCTTCCGAAGCGGTGCGGATGATGGCGCCGTAGTTGCGCGGAAGGATGCTTCTTACCAGTGTCTCAAGCCTTTTTCTCTCTTCTTTCGAAGCGATTTTAGAGGAAACGCTCACTTTCTGCGCGAAAGGGAGCAGTACAATGTTACGTCCCGCCAATGAAATCTCGGCAGTCAATCTGGACCCTTTGGTCGATATAGGCTCCTTGACTATCTGACAGATGATCATCTGCCCCACCTGCAGCTCATTCTCTATATGGCCTTCCTTTTCGAGAGCCGGGCCAATGGGAATGGAGGAATACAGCTGTTTGAGATCACAGTTGGGATTGCTCTTCTTCACGAAAGTGTCGAAAGAATGGAAATACAGTCCCAGATCCAGATAGTGGATGAAAGCTTCCTTCGCTTCGCCTATATCTACAAAAGCAGCATTCAAAGCAGGGAGAATCTTCTTTACCCTTCCGAGAAAGACATCTCCTACAGAATAGCTGTGTCCCTGATTGGACTCAGTGTGATACTCGATCAGCCTATGGTTCTCCATAAGCGCGAGCTTGACCTCGGCAGCCCCTACCGAGACTACGAGGTCCTTTTCCTGCTTTTCATTTTCTGTAGACATAAATAAAATCAAAAAGGCCCATCGGACTGCCGAGGACCTCTATTGAGACTTACTTTTTCTTGTGTCTGTTCTTGCGCAAACGTTTCTTACGTTTGTGTGTGGCCATCTTGTGGCGCTTGTGTTTTTTTCCGTTTGGCATAATTAATTGTATATTATAAAATTATTTTCCCTGAACAAGCTTCTCGAATTCGTCGCAAGGCTTGAAGGCAGGAATGTCGTGTGCAGGAACGACTACAGTCGTCTTCGCGGTGATGTTACGGGCAGCCTTCTGAGCGCGATGCTTGATAATGAAACTACCGAATCCACGGAGATAAACAGCCTCACCCTTAGCGAGAGAGTCCTTCACAGTGTCCATAAATGATTCCACTACTGCGAGAGTGGTCGCTTTCTCAATGCCTGTGGCCTTAGAGATGCTATTAACGATTTCTGCCTTAGTCATAAGTTTGTTTAATTTTTAATGGTCCGCAAAATTAAATCTTTTTTTAGATAAATCAAAATTGTATTTTTGCAAAGATTTATATTTTAGCGCAATAGAAGTTGGCATAAAGATTGACCTGTACTTTATGCCTTATTTTTACTGACATTTTGACAGAGAAAAGTGTATTATGATTAAAGATAACGAGTTTTTCGCCCGCGAATCTGCCGCGGAGATCAGCGTAATTCCTGTTCTTCAGGCAGATGCGCCGCTTAACATAGAGGAGAAGGACCTGCCTGAAGTGGTGCCGGTGCTGGCGCTGCGCGGCGCGGTGCTTTTCCCTCACGCCATCTTCCCCATCACCGTGGGAAGGGAGAAATCCATACATCTGATAAAGGACGCCGAGAAGCGGGGCCTGCTCATAGGCGCTGTTCCTCAGCTGGATGTGAATGTGGAGGAGCCTGTCGAAGGAGACCTCTACGAGTTCGGTACCCTGGCCAAGATCATCAAGACCATACAGATGCCGGACGGAAACTACACCGCCATCCTGCAGGGCGTTAAACGTATCCACATCGACCGTATCCTGGACTACGAGCCTTACATCAAGGCCGGAGTGCATTATCTCGATGACATTATGACAAACGAGAACTCCTCGGATGTCAAGGGTCTCGTGTCAGCGCTCAAGGATTCCGCTTCGCAGATCATCAGCGCCACCTCGATGGGAAGCCGTGAGGTCATCGGAGCTCTCCGCAGCATAGACGACCTGCCTTTCCTGGTCAACTTCATCGCCACCTCGGTGGAGACGGACAACTTCGAGGGCCGCATAGACCTGCTCCAGTACGACGACGTAAGGGAGAGGGGCATGAAACTGCTCGTCATCCTGGACAGCCAGGTCCAGCTTCTGAACATCAAGCAGGAGATCAACCTGAAGGTAAAGCAGGATATGGACCAGCAGCAGAGGGAATACTACCTGAACAGCCAGCTCCGCACCATCCAGGAGGAGCTCGGAATGGACGGCAGCGACGACTACAGCGACCTGAAGGAGAAGTCCCTGAAGAAGAAGTGGCCTAAGGAGATAGCCAAGACCTTCGACAAGGAACTGGCCAAGCTGGAAAAGTACAACCCGAACTCCCCGGACTATTCCGTCCAGTACAACTATCTGGAGTTCATGCTCGACCTTCCGTGGAACGAGATGAGCAAGGACAACCTCGACCTCGCCCACGCGCAGAAGGTCCTGGACGCCGACCATTACGGACTTGAGACAGTCAAGGACAGAATCATCGAATACCTGGCGGTCCTCAAGCTGAAAGGAAACATGAAATCCCCTATCCTGTGCCTCTACGGGCCTCCGGGAGTGGGCAAGACGAGCCTGGGCAAGTCCATTGCCAAGGCCCTCGGCAGAAAATACGTACGCATCGCCCTGGGCGGCATGCACGATGAGGCGGAGATCAGAGGTCACCGCAAAACTTATGTGGGGGCCCTTCCGGGACGTATCCTGAACGGAATCAAGAAGGCCGGCACATCGAACCCGGTCATCGTGCTCGACGAGATAGACAAACTCGCGT
>CAYMDZ010000010.1:0-11427 GCA_964389355.1 uncultured Muribaculaceae bacterium
AAACAAGATCAGTTAAACAACCTCTAAAGTGTCAACCTTTCTTAGTTAAGGTCATGCCAAGTTCGCGACAGTAATGTAATAGTAAAATTTCGAACAGAAAACCAAGAAATTGTTTGGTTTCTGTTCGAAATTTTACTAATATTGCGGCGTGGAAAGAATTATAGAGACATTGTCGAACATACCGGTCAGCACGATGACATTGGCATCAATGTTCCCCGATATAAAGTCCGGAGGGGAGAAGGTGCGCAGTCTTGAGCGTAAGGGCGAGGTCATTCGGATTAAGAAAGGCCTTTATGTCGTGAATCCGGAGATTTCGCGGGAGCCTCTGTCTATGGAACTGATAGCCAATCAGCTTTACGCTCCGTCGTATGTCTCTATGTCATCGGCCTTAAGGTATTATGGATTGATTCCGGAGGCTGTTTATGTTACGCAGTCGATGACGATAAAGCATTCTCGCAGTTTCGATACTCCGGTTGGCCGGTTTGAGTATACGGCTATGAACCGGGAGGCCTTCCATATCGGGGTGACCATTGTCAATATGCGGAAATATGCTTTCTTAATGGCGACGCCGGAGAAGGCGCTTTGTGATCTGATAGCCAATTCTCCGCTGGTTAATCTCCGTTATGTCGGAGATGCTGAGCGGTATTTGGAAGAAGACATCAGAATGGATATGGATGAATTCCGGAAGATGGACGTGTCTGTTTTTGAAAAATACGTGGAAGTCGGCAAGAAGGCGTCTTCCATTCAAACCATAATCAAATACTTAAAGAGATGAAAAACGAAATGTATGATCAGATGCTGTCGTCATATGTCGATATCGTGTCTAGAGTGTAGCCTTATCCTTGTTCTGATGAAACTTGATCGTTTACGCGAGAACTCCCGCAGGGAGGCGGTGAGGCGACCCGGCGGGGGTAGGAAAAATGATAGTTATGTATTAATAGTTGGCGTTTTCAGGGTCGAACTCGGTCCAGCCTTCGAGCCAGTTCTCGCCGTCGCCGAGGGCGCCGATGTAGCTTACCTTGTCGAATGAGGATGCGGCGCCGTCAAATGATGCGGCGCTGAGCACTTCGCTTCCTGCAAGCGGGGTGTATCCGTCTGCGGAGAGGATGGAGGTCCAGGTGTTTAGTGCCCTGTTGCCCTTTTGGGCGATGAACCAGGTGGAAGAGAAGGATTTCTGAGTGTTGTCGCATATCGGTTTTGAGTTCTCGTCGTAACCGGTCACGAGCACGTCATCGTATAATTTATTGGCATCCGTTCCGGTCACGTCCATTCCGGCGAACCATATGTTTTCAAGTTTGAGAAGACCGCTTGTGGCAGCGCCCTGGGTGTCGCCTTTCTGGTTGTCAAGGATAAGTCCGATAGGGAAGCCCACAGCGATGGAGTTGATGCAGTTCAGGCGGGAGTTGCGGCGGATCTGCATCGCAGACTGGAATTTGCCCAGAGCCGAGCCGTTGTTAGGGTAGAGCTCGCCGCCGTTGATGTAGTCGGTGGTGTTCTGAAATGATGCGTCAATCTTCGGCCCCACGAAAGTCACATTGGAGAAAGTGGCTGTGGTGTAAGGTGTTATTTCGCTTCCGTCTGCGCAGTTGTCACTTTCGAATCCGTTGCTCTGCGATACGTCGGCGATGCGTGAATCGCGTACCGCGAGGGCGAACTGCACTGTGCCGGAGAATCCGTTGTCAGTGTCGAAATCATCATCCCAACCCTTCCAGGCTACCAGGTACTTGGCATTGGAGCAGCCGCCGAACCATTCGATGGAGTCGTCGTTCGAGTAAGAGACCTGTATGTGGTCGAGCTTGGTGCCGCTTCCGACAGAGCCGAGCGTGAGGCCGTTGATCTCCTTGTCGGTCTTGAAAGGGTAGCCTGCGAATTCGATGCGCACATAGCTGAGGATTCCCGAGTTGTCGGTGTCGTCATCCCCGCCGTGCTTTGAGCGCGGACCGCCTTCGATTATCATCTCGTTCTGGTTGTTGCGCGCCTTGCCGCAGAGGATGATTCCTCCCCAGTCGCCAGGTCTTCTGTCGCCGGCAGCCTGCTCTGAAGTGAATACGATAGGTTCGCTCTGAGTTCCCTGGGCGATGAGTTTTCCGCCGCGCTCGGCTATGAGGGCCGCCATGGTCTCCCTGTCGCCCTTGATTACCGTGCCGGGTTCGATGGTAAGTTCGGCCCCGTCAGCGATGTAAACCCATCCCTTGAGGTGGTATGTGCCCTTGGCCAGGGTCTGTTTGCCTGAGAATATGAATTCCTGGTCGCCGTTTCCGATCTCGGTGCCGTTCGGGTCGTCCTTGCCGTCGGTGAAGAGGATGTGGTCGCAGACGTTGATGTCTCCGTCCCTGGTCCAGATGTAATCCGATTCTGCCGTTGAATTGTTTTCCGCTTTGTCACAGGCCTGGAATGAGGCTGCGAGCGCGAGGATGCCGATGCATCCCGCAATGATCTGTCTGTTCATAAAATTGAAAGTTATAAGGTATATGTCAGTTGCACTCCTATGTTGCGTCCCGGGTTCCAGCAGCGGGCCACCTGTTCGATGTCTCCGTCAAACTGCTTGTAGTAAACGCCTTCGCCCAGTATGTTGCGTATGTAGAACTTGATGTCCAGGTGCCCGCCGACCGTCTTCGACAGGGTGAAGTCGAGGCTGTTTCTCGGCATTTCGTAGCTGTCCGGCACCTTGGCCGCGTCCTCGCCAGAGCCTTCGCTGCGTCCCACACCGATGATGCGCTTTCCGATGCGGTTGTAGAGCAGCGCGACATCCAGTCCGAGGTCTTTGTCATTGTAGAACAGTCCGGCGTTGACCAGATATGGTGACTGGCCCTGCATTGGGCGGTCCGCCTCCTGCGAGCCTTCCTCGAAATGCACGTGACTCTGAATCAGCGCGCCGTTGAACGACAGTGAGAAGTTCTTCAGGCCAATGAATGCCAAGTCTTTGCGTATGTCCACCTCGACGCCGTAGTTGTCGGCGCTGTGAGCGTTCTCGTAGGAATAGACCAGGTCCGTTCCGCCGGCCACGGTGTATGTCCACTCGATAGGAGAGTCGAAATGCTTGTAGAAAGCCGCCACGGATATGGTCTCGGCCTTGCCCGGGTAGAATTCGTAGCGGAGATCCACGTTGTCGACATAGCAGCTCCGAAGTTCAGGATTGCCTTGTACGTCCGATACCAGATCGAAGTCGTAATATACTGAAGATGAGACCTCACGGAACTCCGGACGGTTGATGGTGCGTCCGTATGTGGCCCTAAGGTTGTTCCTGTCGTTGAACCGCCAGGTCGCGGCAAGCGAAGGAAACAGGTCGTCGGTCACGTAATGACGGGAGGTTTCGGACACTTCGTTGTTGCGCGTGTTCGAGATGAGTTCCATATCGTTATGCTCGAAGCGCAGGCCCGTCAGGATGCTGAGGCTCCCCAACGGCAGGGACAGACTGACGTAGCCGGCTCCAAGGGTGTTGTTGCCGCGGTAGTTGTCCCTCATTCTCTGCTGCTCGAGCAGATGCAGACGGTCTTCGCCCAGATATTCTTCATTGCCAAGAAGTTCGGGTACATTCATCTGCCTGAAGCCTGCGGGAAGAGTGTTGTCATAGACGTTCCAGTTGTAGATGAAGTTGCGGGTGGTGTAGCGCCTGGTCCGGTATTCGGCATAGAGGCCCCCCTTGACATAGGCTTCCGCATCCAGCAGTGTAAAGTTCTGCTTGTCATTTATGGACAGAGAGCCAATGTTCTCGTAGAGCGCTGTCCACTCGCGCGAGATGTCGTTGCCCGTGGTGAGGGAGTACACGCCGCTTTCGAGCGCGTCAGTAATCATATAGCGCCTGCGGTCCGGGATGATCCTGTCGGCGTACGACCATCCTGCGCACCAGTCGAGGGCGTTCCGGTCGAAGTCGTGACGACCTGCCAGCTGGCCGTTGTAGGTGTTGCGTATGCGGCGGTAGTATTCCGCGCTGATTTCCTGATTGGCCTGGGCGCTTACGCCTTCGCGTTCGGTGTACCGGCGGTTGTCGATACGGTTGAAGATGTTCTTGAACCGGTAGCGGCTGATTCCGTCGGCGGAGATCCAGGTGAAGTTCAGAAGCGCTCCGAGACGGTAGTTCTGATTGTATTGATTGTCAATCGAATGGCGCAGGTAATTGGACTTGCCGTTCTTATAGTCGTAGACCCCGAAGAGGTTGTTCTGCATATCGGATAGGGTTCGGAATTCCTCGGACCAGTTGAGGGCGGCGTTGAGTCCGAACCTGTGGCCGCCGACTTCGTAGCGGCGGGTAAGAGTTGCGCCCAGCTTGCGGTCGAGGACGGGGTTGATCTTGCTGACGGACCAGTCGTTGTTCAGCGAATTGGCCTTGAGGTTCACGGTCTTGCCGCCGAACCCGTCGAGAGTCCCGTTCATCCCGGCTTTGAGAGGTGTCAGGTTTCCATTGGCCTTCAGAAAGTTGGCATAAGAGACATCGTTGAAGTTCCCGCCTGCGGAGATGCTGAAGGAGTTCTTCTCCGGCACGTCCCTGGTCCCGATGATGATGAATCCGCCGGAATAGTCGGCAGGGTATTCGGAGGCTGGGACCTTGACTATGGTGAGGTTGTCTATCTGCGAGCTGGGTATGAGGTCGAAGGAGAAGGCCCTGGAGTCGGCTTCGGAACTCGGTACCGCGCCGCCGTTGATCCAGACGTTGTTGTATCTCTGGGCCAGGCCGCGCACCATCACGAATTTCTCGTCTATGAGGCTCACTCCGGGGATGCGGCGTATGACTTCGCCTGCGTTGGCATCCTGGGTGCGGCTGATCTCCTGGGCGGAGACGTTGCTTATGATGACAGGGCTTTCCATCGCGACCCTCATAAGGGAGGCTTCGGTGTTGCGGCGCTGCTCGGCCACCACTGTGGAGGCTTCGAGCGCCTGTTCGTCCGGCGTCATCACGATGACCAGGCTGTCTTGAGGGACCGTGACGTCCGTCAGTTCGAGGTCCAGATAGCCCATATAACTTACTTTGAGCGTTACTTTGCCGGCTTTTATGCGGTTGAGAACGAATGTTCCGTCCACCGACGAGACGGCTTTCTGCTCTCCGCCGACCACTTCTATGCCGGCACCTATAAGAATATCGCCACTGACGGAGTCGGTGACGATACCCTTGATGTTCTGTGCGCTGATGATGTTTGCCGTGAAAATCGGCAGCAGGATGATTGCCTTCTTGAATTTGCCCATACGATTTCTTTTTCGCAGGCAAATGTACGGCGGCGATGTTACAGAACTGTTAGCGCGGCATTAAGATGCCGATACTTTTCGATGAACTTGCTTCCTGCGCACCATCTTGACAGTCTCGATGATTACGGCAGGGAAGACGGACAGGCCGGCGATCCAGCCCCACTGGGCGCCGCTGAGCGGAGCCAGATGGAAGATCTCCTGCGCCGCCGGGATGAGCATCACGCCGAGCATCAGGGTCAGCACGAACCCTACGGCCAGCCACAGGTACTTGTTGGTGAAGAGGTTATGCGAGATGAAATTATGCCCGGAGCGCACGCAGAAGAGGATGCTGATCTGCGAGAGCGCCACCACTGCAAATGACATCGTGGTCGCCGCCTGCCCGGAGCTCTGTGCGCCGACGAAGTAGGCAGCGAGCGAGAGTCCGGCGATGAGAAATCCGCGCATCATGGCGCCGAGAGCGAACTCGCGGTTGATGATATTGGCCTTGGAATCAATGGGTTTGCGCTCCATTATGCCTTCTTCCGCGGTGTCGAACCCGAGCGCCAGGGCCGGGAGGCTGTCCGTCACGAGATTGATCCAGAGAATGTGGATAGGCAGCAGGGGAGACTTCAGGTTGAGCAGCACCGCCGTGAAGAGCAGTGTCACTTCGCCGAGGTTGGTTGACAACATAAACTTGACAGTCTTGATCACATTGTCATAGATTCTGCGACCTTCCTCGACCGAAGTCACTATGGTCGCGAAATTGTCGTCCGTGAGCACCACGTCGGCCGCCTCCTTGGCCACATCCGTGCCCGTAATGCCCATCGCCACTCCTATGTCTGCCAATTTGAGCGCGGGCGCGTCGTTCACGCCGTCTCCGGTCATCGCCACCACCTCGCCGTTGTCCTTGAACGCCCTGACTATGCGCAGCTTATGCTCCGGGGACACCCTGGCGAACACGCTCGCGGTCCTTACCGCCTCCTTCAGAGCCGCCTCGTCCATAGCCTCGACTTCGCTGCCCGTATAGGCGCTGTCGCCATCCTTCATTATGCCAAGTTCGCGGGCTATCGCCATAGCCGTGATCTTGTGGTCGCCCGTAATCATAACCGGTCTGATGCCAGCCTGACCGCACCGGGCGACCGCATCCTTTACTTCCGGACGCGCCGGGTCCATCATTCCGACCATTCCGGCGAATATGAGGCTGCTTTCCGGATTTTCCGGCTGCACAGGTTCAGTCCGGTATGCCATACAGAGCACCCTGAGCGCATCGGAGGCCATCTGCGAGCTGATCTGCGAGAGCTGCTGCCTGTCCGAAGCGGTGATCGGTCTCGGGCCCTCGCCGGTCAGAATGCGGTCACAGCGCGCCAGCAGTTCGTCGAATCCGCCCTTGACGGCGACATAGCAGCTTCCGTCGGGCGCCCGGTGTATGGTGGTCATCAGTTTGCGCTCCGAATCGAACGGGATTTCGCCCGTGCGCGGGTATGCCTTCTCGAGATCCGGCTTAAGTGCCTTGCAGTCAATGCCCATCTGCACGAGGGCCGTCTCCGTGGGGTCTCCGATGGCCTGCCCGTCGGCGTTGATGTCGGCGTCATTGCACAGCACGGCGATACGCACGAGCTCCTCCGAATCTTCCGGATAGCGGCGCATTACGGTCATTCTGTTCTGCGTGAGGGTGCCGGTCTTGTCGGAGCAGATGACGGTGGTGCTTCCGAGGGTCTCGACCGACGGCATATTGCGCACGATGGCGTTCCTCTTCGCGAGCCTCTGCACGCCCACCGCCAGCACTATCGTCGATACGGCGGGCAGTCCCTCAGGAATGGCGGCCGCTGCCAGACTCACCGCGGTCATGAACATTGTGAGCAGTTCGTGTCCGTATGCCAATCCTATTACGAACAGCAGTGCGCAGATGCCCAGGGACAGCCAGGCCAGTTGCTTGCCAAGCCTGTCCAGGCGTATCTGCAGGGGAGTCTTGAACTCCGGCACTTCCTGAATCAGGGCGGCGATGTGGCCGACTTCGGTATTGGCCCCCGTGCTGACCACAAGTCCCTTGCCGCGGCCGTAGGTGACGGAGGTCGACTGGAATGCCATATTGGCCCTGTCCCCGAGAGGTACGGTATCGGGTATGTCCTCGGTGTTCTTCTCCACAGGCACGGATTCTCCGGTCAGCGCGGCTTCCTGTATCTTGAGGTTCACCGCTTCGGTAAGGCGTATGTCGGCTGGCACGCAGTCGCCGGTCTCGATCTCCACCAGGTCGCCGGGCACCAGAAGGCGCGATTCCAGGATCTGCAGCTGGCCGTCCCTGACTACCTTGCAGTGCGGGGCGGACATCTTCTTGAGCGCGTCCAGGGATTTTTCCGCGCGGAATTCCTGGGCGACGCCGATTATGGCGTTGAGAATCACGATGGCCAGGATGATTATGGCGTCTGTGAAGCCTTCGCCGTTGATGTATCCCACCGCACCGGATATGATGCCGGCAATGATGAGCACGATGATCATAAAACTCTTGAATTGGTTCAGGAATTTGACGGCGAGGCTGGTGTGCTTAGTCTGTCCAAGCTCGTTGTAGCCGTAGCGGGAGAGGCGTTCCTGCGCTTCTTCCGTACTTAGTCCGGCGGTCAGGTTGGTGTTGTGTTCCATCTTTTGTGTAATGAATTTCTGCAAAGATGGAGCATTATCAGTGGAAATTCGTTACATTTATCGGCGTAAAAATTTATAAAAGGTCGAATGGAGGATTTTTATATCAGATATTTTACGGAGGCGGATTTCTGTGGGCGGGAGTTCACTTCGCAGGGAATCCTTATGATGCTGTGCCACTCGGGAAGAATTCCGGTGAACATAGACGGGAAGGATTATGTACTGAAGGCCAATGACTTGCTGGTGCTGCCGGAGAAAGTGCCCGTGCGGATAGGGGAGAATGTGCATCAGGAGGACTGCACCGTGTCGCAGCTGGGCGTGTCGACGGATTTCGTGCTGGATATGCCTTCGCCGATAGACACTAACATCTTTATATATTCGCGGTTCCGGCCGCTGCTGAGCGTCGATGACGAAAAGTTTGCAGATTTCGCGAGCCATTTCCGCTTCATCGCGAAGGAAAGCCGGGAGACCGGGCGTTACCGCACTATCATCATAAGGAGCCTGGTGTATGCGCTGCTGCTGGAGATTACGGCGGAATACGAGGATCAGTATCAGTTCGACAGGGCGGAGCACATCCACGACGAGAGCCTCACGGACAGGTTTTTCAGGCTGCTGGCGCTCAATTTCCGTTCGCAGCGCAGCATCGGCTGGTACGCTTCGCAGCTGAACATCACTCCCAAATACCTCTCGCAGGTGGTGAAGTCCCATACCCGCCGCAGCATCCAGGACTGGATACACGAATCGGTGCTGATAGAGGCCAGGATGCTGCTCAAGACCACCGAGATGACTGTGCAGCAGATCTCCGACCATTTGAATTTCTCCAGCCCATCCGCCTTCGTGCAGTTCTTCCGCAAGCACACCGGCCACACCCCAGGCGCGGAGCGGCAGTAGTGTTTATCTTCTTCGAAAAATACTGGATTCCGGAATGATTTGACGGAATAATTCGTATTTTTGTCCATCAGCACCGAAATGATAACCAACATGATAACAGTTCATCTGTCTTACAATACCTTAAAATCACTGATAGGGGGGGGGTAACTCCTTAATAGATAATAATATATAGAATACGCTAGCGGCGTCGGCACGGGAAAGTGCCGATGCCGCTAGCGCGTATATGCCTGTACGTAAATTAAATAACAAATACCGCTTATGATGAAACACCACATTCTTTCACTTGCGCTGATGTCGGCCCTTCTGCTGGCCGGATGCGCGAAGCAGTCTGACATTGAGAGTCTTCAGGGTCAGATTGACGAGATCAAGAACACGCAGATCAAGAGTCTGGAAGGCCAGATCAGCAGCATCAAGGCCTCCATCACGGATCTGGAGAACACCGATGCCGAACTTCAGAAGAGCATCGCCGTGCTGAAGGAGCAGCAGGAGTCCCTCGTCCAGACCGACGAGGACCTGTCGAAGGCCATATCCACCCTCAAGGAGGAGCTCTCTGAAGATATAACGAATGCCGAGGCCAACTGTCTCGCGCAGCTCGAGGCCTACAAGGCGAGCGTGGAGAGCGAAATCGGCGCTCTGAATTCATCCATCACTACGCTTGAAGCGAAGGACACCGACCTGCAGAATCAGATAGACGAACTGCGTACCTATGCCGACAGCGGCATAAAGGACGCAAAGGACTGGGCGTCAGCCACATTCGCCACACTGGAGCAGTATAACGCCACCGCTGCTGTCGTGGCATCCATCCAGGGTCAGCTGACCGCATTGGCCCAGGAGATAGAGGAGCTTAAGAAGACGCAGTCCGGCGTGAGCAAGCAGGATCTGGATGACGCCATATCGGGTCTCAGGGACGAGCTCCAGCCGAAGATCCAGAAGGTCGCCGATGATGCCGCAGCGGCACTCTCCACGGCCGTGGACAATATCACAAAGGCTTATACGTCAGCCATAAACGAGGCCATCGCAGCAAGCGAAGCTTCGATGAAGAACTGGGTCAACTCCCAGCTCTCGGCCTACTACACTTCCACCGAGGTGGAGTCGAAGCTGGACGCGCTCAAGACCTATTACGACAGTCAGCTTGCCAGCCAGAAGACCTATCTCGAGAGCCTTATCGCTACGCTCGAGTCCAATGTGAACAGCAAGATAGCGGCGAATTCGACCCTCATCACCCAGCTCGACTCTGATCTCTCTGAGCTGCAGTCCGATATGACCGCTGCACAGCAGGACATCAGAACCAACGCTTCGAAGATATCCACCAACGCTGCGAACATCTCCGCGAATGCCAGGCTGATCTCCTCCAACACCGCATCCATAAAGACCAATGCGTCATCGATCAGCCAGATAAAGACCCAGATATCGACCCTCGAGTCTGAGATGAACACGAAGATCGCGTCCCTGCAGTCCAGGATGACCCTCGCGGAGAACGACATCACCACCATCCAGAGCGACATCACGGACATCCAGGCCGAGATCGAGACCGTCAAGTCCGACTATGCGGCGAAGATCTCCGCGCTGAAGACCTCCCTCGAGCAGAAGATATCGGATAACACGTCGCTTATCAACGCGAACAAGACTGCGATCGCCACCAACTCCGATCTTATCGCCTCGAACAAGGCCGCCATCGCCAGTCTGAAGTCATCCACCGGCGAGGATATCGCCGCCAATGCCGCCAGGATCGCGACCAACGCCGGGAACATAGCGCAGAATGCCGCCGACATCGCGGACAATGCCGCTCTTATCGCTGCCAATGCATCCGCCATCAGCAGTAACGAAGAGGCCATCGCACAGAATGCCGCCGACATAGCTCAGCTGCGCATCGATCTCGCCACCCAGAAGACCGAGATTACCGCGGCCTATACAACGGCCATAGAGACCGCCATCAACACGCTCAACGGCCAGCTCACCGGCCAGATAGCGCAGGAAGTGTCCGACCTGAACTCCAGGATAGACACCGAGGTAGAGACCATCAACGCCACCATAGACGCCCTGGCCGCCCGCGTGACGACCTGCGAGAAGGACATCAAGAGCATCAAGAACACGATATATTCGATGCAGCAGGACATCGAGGACATACAGGAGCAGATAAGCGCCATCCTCGCCCGCATCCAGTCCATCAGTTATGTACCGAAATACTCTGACGGCAAGGCCATTATGACCTATACCGACAACGGTACCATCACTCCGGGTACGGCGGAGTTCACCTTCGAACTTCAGCCTGCATCCACCGCGGATGAACTCGTGAAGGTATGGTCATCAGCCGTTACCGTCAATGCCGTCTATACCGTCACCAAGGCCGCCCCAGAGACGGTGAACCTTACCGTCGGGACCGTGACTGCGGACAGCGGCTATGTCACGCTTACTGTCAGCGGCAAGGGCCTCAAGGATGAGTACTTCAGGAACCAGTGCTCGGCCAATGTCAGAATGAAGATTTCCGACGGGAACAACGAGCTTTCAAGCGCCTATATCCAGATGGTCCCTTGGACTACGGACGTGATCTCGTTTGCCGATGTCAAGTTCAAAGCCTATTGCGTGGAGAACTTCGACACTGACGGCGACGGGGAACTTACCGAAGATGAGGCTGCAGCCGTGACGAAGATCGAGTGCAGCCTCGGCGGCCTGACCTCCCTCGTGGGCATAGAGTACTTCAGCGGCCTGGAGTATATCGATGTCAGCTGTAACAGCCTCACC
>CAYMDZ010000011.1:0-11256 GCA_964389355.1 uncultured Muribaculaceae bacterium
GCTCAGAAGCTTGCCTATCAGCTGGTCTTCCACCTCGCTGAAAGGTATGGGCTGCTTGTCTCCGTTGATATGGTAGGTGTAGACGTCGTCCCCGCAGTCCTTGATGGACACGGACACGGTGGCCTTCGCGCTGACCTGTCCCGTGCTTTTCGGAAGCAGAAGCTTGAGCGCGTTCGGGTTCACCAGCGTGGAGGTGACCAGGAAAAATATCAGCAGGAGGAACACTATGTCGGTCATACTCGACATAGACATGTTCGGATCCGGTCTTGTGCTTCTTTTCAGTGCCATCTCTTTATTCCTCGCGCTCTGCAGCCTGTGGCGCGGCGCCGCTTATGATTTCCGTGAATTCATTGGCCGTGTTCTCCATCCTGGCGGTTACGTCCCCGACCTTGGCGGAGAGGTAGTTGTATCCGAAGTATGCCAGGATACCCACGATAAGACCGCCCACGGTGGTGACCATAGCTTCGTAGATGCCGCTTGAAAGCAGCGAGATGTCGATGTTGTTACCGGCATTGGCCATATTGAAGAAGGCCTTGATCATACCGGTGACCGTTCCCAGGAATCCGAGCATAGGCGCTCCTCCGGCGATGGTGGCCAGGTAAGGCAGCCCCTTTTCGAGTCTGGCGATCTCGGCGTTGCCGGCATTGTCCATAGCCATACGCATATCGGAAAGCGGTCTGCCGATGTTGTTCAGGCCGGCTTCCACCATCCTGGCGGCAGGGGCGTCGAACTTTCCGCAGAGCGTCTTCGCGGATTTGATCTTCCCGTCCGCGAGGTAGTCCCTGATGTCGTTCATAAAGTTCGCGTCGATCTTTCCTGCGGAAATGATCATCCACAACTTCTTGCCGAACAGGTAAAGGGCTATAATCGAAAGAACGAGAAGGACTATCATTATCCAGCCGCCTTTGGTCGCCATCTCGAGGATGGAAATAGACTGTGTTTCAACCATATTTTTTAATTTTTAATTACTGCCTGATGCCCTTTTGGGCAAATCGCGCAAATTTACTTAAAATATTCGATTTTTGAAAGGAACAAAGCGTGCCCCGGAACACTTTCTCCCGCGCCGCACCGGTCCTTCCCTTCTATCAGTCCGGAGATGCTTTCCGCCGTGCGTTTTCCGCGTCCCACTTCCAGAAGAGTGCCCACTATCGCCCGCACCATGTTCCTCAGGAACCTGTCCGCCGCGATGTGGAACGACCAGTGCGTCGGGTCGTCCTTCTGCCAGTACGCTTCAAATATCGTGCAGACGGAAGTTTTGTTGTCAGCCCCGGTCTTCTCGAAGCAGGAGAAGTCCTTCGTGCCGAGAAGAAACGAGCAGGCGCGGTTCATCTCGTCGAAATCCAGTTCCGGGTAGCAGTACTGGTACGAGAATTCCCGTGCGAACGGGTCTTTCACCCGGTGTATGTGATAGGTGTATTCGCGTCTGACGGCGCTGTACCGGGCGTGGAAATCGTCGTTCACCTTTTCGATGCCGTGGACCACGACGGATGGGGGCAATATGGCATTTAATTTGTATATTAGTTCCCCGGTTTCTATGGATTCAGAGTGGTCAAAATGAGCCACATAGTTGATGGCGTTCACCCCTGTATCCGTCCGTCCGGCTCCCGTGACGCTGATGTCCGCCCCGAGCAGAGTTGAAAGAGCTTCATTCAGGGTCTGTTGGACGCTTGGCGCATTCGGCTGGATCTGCCATCCCCTGAAAGGGGCTCCGCAGTATGAAAGTGTGATTTTGAATCGCATGGGAACTGAAGTTTGAGCACAAAATTAAAGAAAAATATATGGAAAGCGTAAACATTAAAGAGTTGAACGAGAAAATTCAGAAGGAAAGCTCCTTCATAGATTTGCTTTCTCTCGAGATGGGCAAGGTCATCGTGGGCCAGAAGCATCTCGTCGAGAATCTTCAGATAGCTCTTCTTTCTAACGGACATATTCTTCTCGAAGGTATGCCGGGACTTGCCAAGACATTGGCCATAAGCACATTGTCCAAGGCTGTAAGCGCCCAGTTCTCCCGGATACAGTTCACCCCTGACCTCCTTCCTGCCGATGTGACCGGTACGCTGATCTACAGCCAGAAGAAGGAGCAGTTCGAGGTCCACAAGGGCCCTGTCTTCGCCAATTTCGTATTGGCCGACGAGATCAACCGTGCGCCTGCGAAAGTGCAGTCGGCTCTGCTCGAGGCTATGCAGGAAAGGCACGTGACCCTGGGGGAGACGACCTACGCGCTGCCTGATCCGTTCCTGGTGATGGCCACCCAGAACCCTGTGGAGCAGGAAGGTACATACCCTCTTCCGGAGGCGCAGCTCGACCGTTTCATGCTCAAGGTCGTGGTCGACTATCCTAAGAAGGAGGAGGAGAAGCTGATCGTGAGGATGAACAATTCCGGCGAGTTCCCTGTGGCCAATCCTGTCGTCACGCCCGAAGAGATCGTGTCCGCCCGCAAGGTGGTCCGTGAGGTGTATATGGACGAGAAGATAGAAAAATACATCGTGGATCTGGTATTCGCCACCCGCGACCCTCAGAGTTATGCTCTCGCTTCACTTAAGAATATGATTTCCTACGGAGCCTCTCCGCGTGCCAGCATAAGCCTGTGCGCGGCTGCCAAGGCCTACGCGTTCATCAAGCGCAGGGGATATGTGATCCCTGAGGATGTGCGTGCCGTGTGCCATGAGGTGCTTCGCCACAGAATCGGTCTGACTTACGAGGCTGAGGCTGAAAACGTCAGCACCGATGAGATTATAGAGCAGGTAATCAATGCAGTCATCGTCCCATAACAATACTTCGAAGGTCTCCACGACCGAATTCCTGAAGAAGGTGCGGAAAATCGAGATCCGCACCAAGAGTCTCTCGCATCAGATCTTCGCGGGAGAATACCACTCTGCCTTCAAGGGTCGCGGTATGACTTTCAGCGAAGTCCGTGAGTATCAGTGGGGTGACGATGTCCGTTCTATGGACTGGAACGTCACCGCGCGTCTCCGCCAGCCTTACATCAAGGTGTTCGAGGAGGAGCGCGAGCTCACGATGGTGCTTCTGGTAGACGTGTCCCGGAGCGGGCTGTTCGGAAGCCGGGAATCCACCAGGCGCGACCGCATAGCCGAAGTGGCCGCGGTGCTGAGCTTCAGCGCCATCCTGAACAACGACAAGGTCGGCGCGCTGTTCTTCTCCGACAAGGTGGAGAAGTTCATCCCTCCGAAGAAGGGCCGTTCGCACCTCCTCCATATAATAAGGGAGATGCTCGAGCTCGAGCCGACTTCCGACGGGACGGACATTTCCGTAGCCATGAAGTTCCTCACCGGAGCCATCAAGAAGAAGTGCAACGCCTTCCTTCTGAGCGATCTTCTGGATGTGGACACCCAGGCCAATCCCCGCTATGAGGAGGCCCTGAAGGTGATGACGGGCCGTCACGACCTGTCTGTCATCAGGGTCAGCGACCCTCTGGACAGGGAACTCCCTCCGGTGGGTCTCATCCACATCAAGGACAGCGAGACCGGCAGGGCTTCCTGGATCAACACCGACAGCGCGAAGGTGCGCGCCGCCTACAGGAAGTGGTACGCCGATTTTACGGACCGGTACACCGCGCTTCTCAACAGGTACAAGGTCAAATCCATCGAGGTGAGCACGGAAGGGGATTATGTTAAATCGTTAATGGGCTTGTTCAGATGAAGATTCTGAGTGTAATATTGGCTTTGACCCTTGATGTCATTCCCTTCGGAAAGACTTTTCTGGAGCCGCTGAACCCGCGCGATTCGGTTCTGGTCGCCGACCAGTTCCGCTACGGGTTCTCCCTGGAGAAGAAGGATGCCGGCGCGGGGCTTGGCCTGGGTGATCTGTCCAAGGTATGCAACGACACGCTGGTGCTGGTAAAGGATTGGCAGATAGATACTTTGAAGAACGGTTCGGTCAGCTGCCACGTGGTGGTGGCCCCGTTCGAGGAAGGCAGTTACGAGCTTCCGGACATCTATGTCCTGAGGGCTCACGAGGACGGCACTGCGGACACGCTCCGTTTCGAAGGCTCGAAACTTGAGGTGAAGTCCATTCCGGTCGATACCGCCACATTCGAGGTGAAGCCGCTCAAGGGGCAGATCAATTATCCGCTGACGTTCAGGGAAGTGCTCCCGTATCTTGCGGGCGCATTGGCATTGGCCGCCCTGATAGCGCTGGGCATCATATTCCTGCCGAAGCTGTTCAGAAAGAGGCACGCCGAGGAGAAGCCGAAGGATCCGCCTCACATCGTGGCCCTGAGGGAGCTGGAAAAGTACAGGAGCGACAAATACTGGGCTCCTGGCCATCAGAAGGCATTCTATTCGGGCATTACCGACATTGTCAAGATATACATAGACGAGCGCTTCGCCATAGATGCGCCGGAGATGACCACCGGGGAACTTTTCTCTGAGCTGAAGGGCCGGGAAGGCATCACTCCGGAGATGTATGACGCCCTGAAGGATCTGTTCGAAAGGGCTGACTATGTGAAGTTTGCCAAGTATGTCGCAAGTGACCGGGACAACGCGGCGGCTCTTCCGCTCTGCGTGAACTTCGTCACGTCCACATATCAGGCGCAGCTGGAAAAGGAGGGAGGTAAAGATGTTCTTTGAGTATCCCGTTCTGCTGTGGCTGCTGGCTGTTCCGGCGGCTCTGACCGCACTCTATATTTACAGGGAACTGAGCGGGAAAGTCCCGCATTTCAGGGTAGGCAGCGACAAGGCCTGGAACGGTGGAAAGTCCAGCGCTCTGGCCGTTCTGGTCCACGCTCCGTTCGCGCTGAGGATGATCGCGCTGGCGCTCATCGTTCTGTGCATCGCCAGGCCGAGGTCTTCGTCGCAGGTGGAAAAGATTGATACCGAGGGTATTGACATAGTGTTCGCGATGGACGTGTCCACCAGTATGCTGGCCCGCGACTTCACTCCGGACCGTATCAGCGCTGCCAAGGACATAGCCATTGAGTTCATCTCCCAGAGGCCTTCGGACCGTATGGGCATAGTGGTGTTCGCCGGCGAAAGCTATACGCAGTGTCCGCTCACCACTGACCGCGCCACTCTGATAAACCTTATGAAGGAGATCCAGACGGACCTCATCGAGGACGGTACCGCCATAGGCAACGGCCTGGCTACCGCGGTGGCCCGCCTTACCACTTCGGACGCCCCGAGCCGCGTGATAATCCTTCTTACCGACGGCGTGAACAATATGGGCGAGATAACCCCTCTTACCGCCGCCCAGATAGCGCAGACCTACGGAATCAGGGTCTATACCATCGGCATAGGGGCCAACGGGGTCGCGCCTTATCCGGTAGTGACGCCGTGGGGAGTGGAGATGCGCAACATCCCTGTCGAGATAGACGAGGATCTTCTGAAGGAGATCGCTTCCGAGACGGGCGGCAGGTATTTCCGTGCCACGGACAATACCAAGCTCTCCGAAATCTATGCTGAGATCAACCAGATGGAGAAAGCCAAGACCAGCATAGACTCATTCCCGGTTTACAAGGAACTGTACCAGAACTTCGCCGTGTGGGCACTGGCCTGCCTGCTGCTCAGCGCGCTGCTGGTTTTATTAGTCAGGAGGTTGCCGTAATGATACTTTTTGCTTCTGAAAAATATTTGTGGCTGCTGCTTCTGGTGCCGCTCTTCCCGATTCTGTACGCGGTGATGGCGGCGCTCCGCAGGAAACGTGTCAGACGCCTGGCCAGCAAGCAGATGGCCGAGGTGCTGATGCCTCATTACAGCGCCGGCAAGGGCTGGGCGAGGGTGATTCTCTTCTCGCTCGGATTCTTCTTCTTCGTGATAGGATTGGCCCGTCCGCAGATAGGGGCCAAGCTGAGCGAGCACAGAACCCGCGGTGCGGAGATAATGATCTGTCTGGACGTGTCGAACTCGATGCTCGCGCAGGATTATTCGCCCAGCAGGCTCGAGCGTGCCAAGATGAGCATCTCCTCGATGGTGGACAAGCTCAGGGACGACCGCATCGGACTTATAATATTTGCCGGCACGTCCTTCGTGCAGCTGCCTGTCACTTCGGATTTCGTGTCCGCGAAGGTGTTCCTGTCGTCGATAGACACCGGCTCGATCCCGGTTCAGGGTACGGCCATAGGCGATGCGATAATGACTGCGGCCAAAAGTTTCAGCGCGCAGAGCGAGAAAAGTCGCGTCATAGTGCTCATCACCGACGGCGAGAACCACGAGGATGACGCCGTGGCCGCCGCCAGGGAAGTGGCCAAGCAGGGCATACGCATATATACCATAGGTGTGGGATCGGCTCAGGGTCAGCCTGTTCCGGTGAACGGCTCCCTTCTGGAGGACAAGGACGGCAATATAGTCGTGAGCAAGCTGGACGAGGGCATCCTCAAGCAGATCGCCCAGGCCGGCGGCGGTGCCTATGTCCACGCCGGGAACCAGGAATTCGGTCTCAACCCCATTATCGACGAGATTCGCGCGATGGAAAGCGAGGAGTTTTCGTCCGTGGTGTTTGAAGAATATGACGAGCAGTATATGTATTTCTTTGCGCTCGCGCTGCTGCTTTTCGCAATTGAAGCTCTCATAGGGGAGCGCAGGTCAAAAAGGAGTCTGTTCAAATGAAAAAATTGGCATTGGTCATAGCGTTTTTCCTCTCCGGGGCGGCTTCCCTGTTCGCTCAGGCGGACAAGAAGGAGGTACGGCGGGGGAATTCCGACTACAAGAAGTCGAATTATAAGGAAGCCGAGATCCATTACCGCAAGGCGGCTCTGCAGGATTCGACATCGTTCGCGGCCACTTACGATCTGGCCAGCACCCTGTATCAGCAGAAGGATTATGAGGGCGCGGCCAATACGCTCTCCAAGCTGGAGGAGCAGGCGAAGGACAGTCAGTACGGCGACAGATACTACTTCAACAAGGGCAACGTCTCCCTCCAGAAGCAGGACTACAAGACCGCGGTGGAGGATTTCAGGCAGGCGCTTCTTCGCGACCCTTCCGATATGGATGCCAAGGAAAGCTACATCTACGCGAAGAAAAAGCTTGAGAATCAGCAGAACGGCGGAGGCGGACAGAATGACCGGAACGATCAGCAGGACCAGGACAATAAGGATAACAAGGATAATCAGCAGAACCAGGATCAGAATCAGCAGGATCAGCAAAATCAGCAGAACCAGAACCAGAATCAGGACCAGCAGGACCAGCAGGATCAGCAGTCCGGTCAGCAGCAGATATCCAAGAGCCAGGCCCAGCAGATGCTGAAAGCCATCCAGGCGCAGGAGAAGGAGACTCAGGAGAAGGTGGAGAAGGCCAAGGCGGAAAAGGCCAAAACCCGTCAGAAAGACAAGAATTGGTAGAAGATGAAAAGACTTTTCGCATTATTCATATCGACATTTATCGTCTGCGGCGCGTTTGCCCAGACGACCGTTAACGTCCAGGTGCCTTCCGTGGTGTCCCTGGACGAACAGTTCAATCTGAGCTTCATCGTGGAAGGTGACAGGCCGTCGGACTTCCAGTGGCCCCAGACCCAGGATTTCGACGTGCAGTGGGGGCCTCAGACAGGCCGCAGCTCCCAGACCACCATCATCAACGGCAAGGTCACGAAAAGCGAAAGCACCACTTATACCTATGTGCTTATGCCGCGCAGTGAAGGCACCTTTACCATCCCTTCCTGCACCGTCAAGGTCAAGGGTAAGACCATAACTTCGAAGGCCGCCACCGTCAAGGTCGTGAAGGGCAGCGCCGCATCTTCATCCGGACAGTCGGCATCGTCTTCCAGATCGTCTTCAGCTGCGGAAGTGAGCGGAGAGGACCTGTTCATGCGCCTTATCGTGGACAAGCGTAACGTGGTGCTGGGCGAACCGATCAACGCCACCCTCAAGCTCTACAAGCGGGTCAGCGTCTCCGGGTTCGAAGACGTGCATTTCCCGAGCTTCGACGGCTTCTGGAGCCAGTCCGTCAACAGCCCGAGCAACATCAATTTTCAGCGCGAGGCACTTGGTGAGGAGGTTTATGAGACCGCCGTGCTGCGCTCCTACAGGCTTATCCCCCAGAAGACCGGGGAACTCACCATAGAACCTGCCGACCTGGTGTGCGAGGTTCAGGTCCGCAATGCCAATGCCGGCACGGGCAGCCTGCTCGACGCCTTCTTCCAGAACGACTACAGCACAGTAAGGAAGCGCGTCAGGTCCAAGGCCGTCACCATCAATGTCGCCCCGCTGCCTCAGCCGCAGCCTTCGTCCTTCTGCGGCGGTGTAGGCCAGTTCAGCCTCACGGCTCAGCTCAGCCGCGATTCGCTCCGCACGCACGACGCCGCATCCCTTATAGTAAGGATTAAGGGCCAGGGCAACCTCAATCTTCTGGAAGCTCCGAAGGTCAAGTTCCCTGCTGATTTCGAGGTGTATGACGTCAAGACTTCGGACGAGGACGGCGTAAGGATCTTCGAATATCCGTTCATTCCGCGCTATCACGGCCATTTCACGCTTGGCCCGGTGGAATTCAGTTATTATGACATAGACGCCCGTCAGTATAAGACGATATCTTCGCAGCAGATAGAGCTGGACGTGCAGAAATCCCTGTCTTCGGAGCCGGAGACCGCTCCGGTGCAGTACAGAGGTTCGGTCGCCAAGGATGTCAAGGACCTCGGTTCGGACATCAGGTATATCGCTCCGCACAGCTCCCGCCTGAGGGAGGAGGGCGTGTTCTTCGTGTCGTCGCCTCTGTTTCTGACGCTGTGTGTGCTGTTTGCCGTGGCGGCGCTGCTTACCGTTCTTGTCTTCTCCAAGGCCCGCAAGCGCCGTGAGGATGTGACTTCCGAGCGCAGACGCGGTGCGTCGAAGGCGGTCAGGAAGAGATTGGCCCTGTCGGAAAGCTATCTGAAGCAGGGGCTTGGCGCCGCATTCTACGAAGAGCTGCACAAGGCGCTGCTGGGGTTTGTGTCGGACAAGTTCTCTATGGATATGGCCGAGATGGACAAGGACAATATCCGTGAAAAGCTTCTCTCCGCCGGCGTTCAGCAGCAGGTGGCTGACGAATATGTCGGCCTGCTCGACACCTGCGAATATGCGCGCTATTCTCCGTCTTCGGAAGGTGAATCCCTGCGTGACGTATATAAGAAAGCACTTGACATAGTGGGAATTATGGACAACGGTCTGAAAAAGGGACATTCGAAGCGCGGGGCGCTGCCGGTTATCGCGGCACTGACGCTTCTGGGCGGATTCTCCCAGAATCTGTGCGCCGCCGGACCCGATGCCTGGGACGAAGGTGTAAGCCTTTACGCCGCAGGGGATTATCAGGGTGCGTTCGATAAATGGAAATCCATTCTGGACGAGGGTCAGGAAAGCCCTGAACTTTATTATAACCTGGGATGTGCCGGATTCAAGCTCTCGGAGATATCCTGCGCCGTGCTTTACTACGAGAAGGCGCTCAAGCTCGACCCTACCTATTCCGATGCCAGACATAACCTGGAATATGTGTCACAGTTCCTTCAGGACAGGATAGACACAGTGCCGGAGTTCTTCCTGGCCAGATGGGCGAAGGCCGTGCGCTCGATACTGAGTTCCGACGGATGGGCCGTCGTGGCCCTGATCGTGCTGGCGCTTGCCCTGGTCGGAGCCGTTCTGTATTTTCTGTCTTCGCGCAGAAGTGTAAGGGTGGCCGGGTTCGTTTCCGCCATAGCGGGTCTGCTGCTGTTTGCCGCCAGCCTGACGTTCTCCGTTACGCTCAAGGAAAGCGCCACGGACCGTTCCTATGCCGTGGTGATGTCTGCCGTGACGGTGGTGAAGAGCTCGCCTGACGAGAACTCCGGAACGGATCTGTTTGTCCTTCACGAAGGTACGAAGGGCCGGATCATTCAGGAAATCGGCGGCTGGTACAACATCGAACTCTCCGACGGCCGCCAGGGATGGACGAAGAAAACTAACATTGAATTAATTTGACAATAAGGTTTTTTTTTCTATCTTTGCCGGAGATAGTGTAAACTTGATAAAGTAACAAAGTAATATTTTATAAACACTCATGAAACTTAAAGCTTTAGTTATTGCAGGTGCTCTCCTCGTTGCAGGAGTGGCAAATGCGCAGGAGTCAGTCGTAACCAACTCCTTTAACAGTAACCTTTTTGTAGGCTTGAGCGCTGGTGCGAACGCATCTTTTGACGGCGTCTACGGTGCCATCAAGGGTGACGGTTCACTGTCATCCGGTGTAGGTCTCGGCCTGGAACTTAGCCTTGGAAAGTGGTTTACTCCTGATGTCGGATTCCGTTTTGACCTTACAGGTCTTAACACTTCAGTAGGTAACGGATCAGTTCCTTACTACGGACTCGGATGCGACATTCTCTGGGATGCGACCAACACATTCGGAGGCATCAATCCTGACCGTGTAGTATCAGTCGTCCCTTATTTCCATGCAGGATATGTAAAGAGCGAGGGACGCGGCGCCGCTTTCGGTGCAGGTATCATGTTCCCTATCGCACTTTCAGAGAAATGGTCTATCGTTCCTGACATCCGTTTCGCAGGTTACGGTGACGCCATCCTTCTCGGATCAGGTTCAGGTGTTTGCGCATCTGTACTCGGACTCATCGGTGTTCAGTATCAGTTCGGCAAGACTACCAAGTTCCAGACAGCAGCAGCCGCTGCAGCTCCGCTTGCAGTAGCAGCCGCAGAGGCTGAGGCAGCAAAGGCTGAGGCTGATGCAGCTCAGGAGAAGGCTGAGGCTGAGAACGAGGCTCTCGCAGCTGAGAAAGATCAGCTCGCTAAAGAGAACCAGGCTCTCAAGGACGAACTCGCAGGTGCAGCTTCAGAGAACGAGGCTATCGTAAAGAACCTTATGCACACCCCTGCTTGCGTTTACTTCGAGATTGGCCAGGCTACCCTCAGCGTGAAGGAGCTCGAGCACTTCGATCATATCGTAAAGACTATGGTCGCTCAGGGCAAGAACATCACCTTCACCGTTTCAGGTCACTCAGACAAGAACACTGGTTCAGTTCGCCGCAACAAGCAGCTTGCTAAGCAGCGCGCTAACTATATCGTAAAGCTTCTCACCGGCAAATACAACCTCAGCAAGGATCAGTTCGTGATCAAAGAGGCTGGCAACGAGAACATTTACAAGACTATCGAGCTTAACCGCGCCGTCATCATCGAGGCTGCCGAGTAATTCTCGAAAAGCATAAAAAAGAGCATCTTGATTCAAGGTGCTCTTTTTTTGTGTCCTGCCGGAGGCAGTTGCAAGCATCAGCCCGTTCAGTGTTCTTCCAGCGCTTCCGCGACGACGAAATTGCTCCCTCCTATATATATGAGGTCATCCGGCCCGGCCTGTGCCTTCG
>CAYMDZ010000012.1:0-11108 GCA_964389355.1 uncultured Muribaculaceae bacterium
GGGCGCTGACGCGCTGAAGGTGGGCATTGGCCCGGGATCCATCTGCACCACCAGAGTGGTGGCCGGTGTGGGCGTTCCTCAGGTGTCGGCCATTTTCGATGCGGCCAAGGCTGCGGAAGGGTCCGGCGTGCCGATTATAGCTGATGGTGGCGTGAGGTATTCCGGAGATCTGGTGAAGGCGCTGGCGGCAGGCGGAGACACTGTTATGCTTGGTTCGCTTTTCGCCGGTACGGACGAAGCTCCGGGTGAGATTTTCGTCGACAACGGGCAGAAATTCAAGACTTACCGCGGAATGGGCTCCATCGATGCGATGAAGGCCGGGTCCAGCGACAGATATTTCCAGGGCGGGCAGAAGGTGACCAAGAAGCTCGTTCCTGAAGGCGTGGTGGCCAGGGTGGAATACAAGGGCAGCGTGAACGACATCATCTACCAGCTTCTGGGCGGGCTCCGCTCGGGAATGGGGTATTGCGGTGCGCACGATATAAAGTCTTTGCACAATGCGCGTTTCGTTCAGATAACCACAGGAGGTCTGGCGGAGAACCATCCGCACGACGTGACCATAACTGCCAAGGCGCCCAACTATCACAGATAATGGAAAAGATACTTATCATAGATTTCGGATCCCAGTACACTCAGCTTATCGCCCGCCGCATAAGGGAGATGCAGGTGTACTGCGAGATAGTCCCGTTCAATAAATACACTTCTTCCGACCTGAAGTCGGCCCGGGGCGTGGTGCTCAGCGGAAGTCCCTGCTCCGTGCGCAGCGAGGATGCTCCGCGCATCGATCTGACCGGCATCAAGGGCGTGCTGCCGCTTCTGGGCATCTGCTACGGGGCGCAGTACCTGGCGCATTTCTACGGGGGATGCGTGGATAAGTCGCCGAGCCGCGAATATGGACGTGCGATGCTTTCCGTGGTGAATCCGTCCGATCCGCTGATGACCGGGATGTCCGCTTCGTCGCAGGTGTGGATGTCGCACGGCGACACTATCACCGCGCTTCCTTCAGGGTACAGCGTCATCGCTTCCACGGAGGACGTGTGCAATGCTGCCTACCGCATAGGCGGAGAGCAGTCGTGGGGCATACAGTTCCATCCGGAGGTGTATCACACTGTGGAAGGTACGGTGCTTCTGAAGAACTTCGTGATGGGCATCTGCGGATGCCGCGGCGACTGGACCAGCGAGAGCTTCATAGACCAGACGGTGCGCGACCTGAAGGAGAAGATAGGAGACGATAAGGTCGTTCTGGGCCTGTCCGGGGGCGTGGATTCGACTGTGGCCGCCGTGCTTCTGCATCGCGCCATAGGGCAGAACCTTTACTGCATCTTCGTGGATTCGGGTCTTATGCGCAAGAACGAGGCCCGCGACGTGCTGTCTTCATATAAGGATATGGGTCTGAACGTCAGGGGGATAGACGCTTCTGACAAGTTTCTCTCCGACCTGGCTGGAGTGACCGATCCCGAGACCAAGCGCAAGATCATAGGGCGCGACTTCGTGGAGGTGTTCAACGGAGCCGCTTCGCAGATAAAGGACGTCCGCTGGCTCGGTCAGGGCACGATTTATCCGGATGTGGTGGAGTCTGCCAAGGTCAACGGCACGGCCGTGGTGATCAAGTCGCATCACAATGTGGGCGGCCTTCCGAAGGATATGAAACTGCAGGTGGTGGAGCCGCTGCGTCTTCTGTTCAAGGATGAGGTCCGCCGCGTGGGCCGTCAGCTTGGCATAGACGAATCGTTCATCGGAAGGCATCCTTTCCCGGGGCCTGGCCTGGCCATCAGGATTCTGGGGGAGATCACTCCCGAGCGCGTGGCCATACTTCAGGAGGTGGACGACATCTATATCAGGACGCTCCGTGAGCGCGGGCTGTACGACAAGGTGTGGCAGGCCGGAGCTATTCTGCTGCCTGTCAAGAGCGTGGGCGTGATGGGAGATGAGAGAACCTATGAGAGCTGCGTGGCGTTGCGCGCCGTGTCTTCAGTGGACGGCATGACCGCCGACTGGTCGCATCTTCCGTACGATGTGCTCGCCGACCTGTCCAATGAGATCATCAACAAGGTCCGCGGCGTCAACCGCGTAGTCTACGACATCTCCTCCAAACCGCCCGCAACCATCGAATGGGAATAGGTCACATTTCTTGAGGACTATTAAGGGTGGAAGGGTTCAGAAAAGTACCGTCACTTCGTTAGTCAGGTGCCTTGTGCCGCCGGCGTGAAGTTCCGGGGTATTGATTCTTATGTCGCAGTCAACCACAAAGACATTGCCCCGCTCAGAACGGATTACGTTCTCATCGTGAAGGTCGCTTAAGTATATGTCCGGTGTGGAATATGTCCAGTTGGCGGAATTCACCAAATTATAGCCAAGAGCATTGGCATACTGCTCAATCTCTTCATCAGACATCGGGAATCCCTGAATGAAAGGTTGTTCCACGATGATTTTGAAAAGGCCATCCGCGTCCCGTCCAAATCCTATGACCGTCATCTTGGTCTGGGGAAAATATGTGTTGTGGAGGGAAATTCTGTCCAGCGCAAGGACAGGTTGAATAAAATAGTCGAGGCCGATCACCTTTATCAGTGATGTTCCGTTGTCGTAAACCTGGGCCTCTCCGCCTTGGGCTATTACTGCTCCAAGAATATCCGGAATTGATTCGTCCGTGTTCTCAAACCAACATTTGGACACCTGCGCCCACGCCTCTATTCTTCGTGCCTGCTCCTCTGAGCATTGCTGCTCTCTTTTGAAACTCCCCTCCGGTGCAGTAGCTCTATCTGTTCCAACTTCTGCTCCCGCGAGTAGGGATGCAATGACATTGATTGCACCTCCAGCAGCGCAGCCATACTGCTCCGCCTGTGAAAATCGTTTATAAACAAGCCTGCCTGTGATGAACCATTCTGCATATTGATCAAGTTTATTCAAACCGTCTTCCGTAAACCCATCAGCTAAAATGGCATTGATAGAAGACCAAAATTCCCTGTTAGTCATAATACTTTAACCTTTGCAAATATATAAAATTTCAGGAATTTGCTCAATCGATGAAATTGCTTGTATAATGGGGGCTTTTCGAAGCGTTTGCCCGTGTAGGGTCGCGAAGCGACAGCGCAGAAAAGCCTCTGCTCTGCCGGGACACAAAAAAAGGACCGGCCGTGAGGCCAGTCCTTTCAGTATAAGTGATCCCGACGATTAAAGGTTAGGATTCTCTTCCTTCCACTTGTCAACCGGCGGAACGATGCCCAGGCTGACGATCTCGTCACGCATCTTGCAGAGATGCTCGTAAGAAGACTGCAGGGCAGCCATCTCCTCCTCCGTTCCCTTAGGAGCGGTGAAGTGAACACCTGTAGCGTCGATGACGGTAGGCATAGCCATCATTACGTTCTTGAAACCGCACTTGTCGCAGTTCACATAGCAACCTGCAGGCAGTGTGAACGGAGTGCCGCCCATGGCAGCCTCGATCATCTTCACTGCATTGTATGCAGGGCTCTGGAATGAAGAACGTCCGCGGAGCTTGATGATGGCTGAACCGCCCTGGATGGTGTCATGCTTGATCTCTTCCATCCTCTCCGCTGACAGACCGCACTCGCTGAGAGGCTTGCCGTCAATCTTCACCTGGGAAGCGAAAACTGCCATCTGCTCGCCGTGTCCGCCGTAGGTGTGAGCTCCGGTAACTGCGCTCTGAGGAACGCCGAACTCCTTCGCGAGGTTGCTCTGGAGACGTGTAGAGTCGAGAGCTGCGAGGGAGGTAAGCTGGTTAGGCTTAAGTCCTGAATGGATAAGAGCTGTAAGAGCGGTGACGTCAGCAGGGTTGAAGATAACCACAACATGCTTTACGTCAGGGCAGTACTGCTTGATGAAATCACCGAACTGAGCGGCGATCTGGCAGTTGCCTTTAAGAAGATCCTCGCGGGTCATGCCCTCCTTGCGTGGAGCGCCGCCTGAAGAGATGATGTACTTGGCATCTGTGAAAGCCTCTTTCGGATCTACGGTCCAGGTGATGTTCGCACCCTCGAATCCGCAGTGATACATTTCTTCAGCTACACCGTGAACACCCGGCTCGAAGATATCGTAGAGGCAGATGTTAGGTGTGAGACCCAGCATAAGAGCTGTCTGAGCCATGTTTGAGCCGATCATTCCGCCGGCACCCACGATGGTCAGTTTTTCGTTTGTAAGATATTTCATATTATCAAAAATAATTGAGTTTTAACTGAAAAATCACGTTTTCGGCGCAAAGTTAGCAAAATTCAGATGAAATTGTACTATATTTGCAACTGTCGAAAAAATATATGGCACTATTTCTTACAAAAGATCTTGATGACCCCGCGCACTCGCGCGTAGGTGTCTGGAAAATTTCAGAGAGCGAGGCGGAGCTTCGCGCGATGACGTCCATTCCCTCAGACGAGCTTGAGGAGATCTCCTATATTAAAAATGAATCCATTCGCAAGCAGAGGCTTGCAGTAAGGGCGCTTCTCGATGCTCTGTTCGAGGAGAAAGTGTATCTGTCACATCACGATAACGGTAAACCTTATATCGAGAACAACGCCATCAATATCAGCATCACCCACACCGACAAATATGTAGCCGTCATGCTCAATGACGACGACGAGGTGGGCGTGGACTGCGAATCGCTGGACCGTGACTTCTCACAGGTGGCTACCCGCGTGTTCAGCGAAGAGGAACTTGAGAACCTGGACGAGGACACCCGCAACGAGCAGCTGGCCGTTCTGTGGTGCGCGAAGGAAGCCATCTATAAGTTGACATCCCAGTACGACGTGGACTTCGCCGAGCAGATAAAGATTGACAGTTTCCGCTTCCGTGACGAGGGTGAACTCAGCGCCACTTACACCGACAAGGACGACTACGAACAGGAGCTGGAACTGCACTATTTCACGTTTGACCGCCACGTGGTGGTCTGCGTTTCCGCTTAGTAACATTTTTGTTAACCGACCCGGTGCGCCCGCCTGTGGATAAGCTTATATCCCTCTGACTGACAGAAAGTTGGCAGAGGGATATTTCTTTGTGGAAAACTTTATTTGCTCCAAACCGCACAATCTTATTTCTTATCTTCTATATTTGCAATAGATAATTCTCGCCCCGAAATGACGAGAGTTTTTTTACACGCTAAATCGTACAGCTATGATCAAATATGTAATCAAAAGGGACGGCCGCAAGGTGGAGTTCAACAATCAGAAGATTGTCGCTGCCATCCTCAAGGCAATGGATGTAACTGAAGACGGCGAAGACATCATTCTCGCCGCCAAAATCGCCGATACCATCTCCAAGAAACACCACGAGGAGATGAGCGTCGAGGAAATACAGGACTGTGTGGAGATGGAGCTGATGAAGAGTCCCCGCAAGGAGGTGGCCAAGCGCTACATCGCCTACCGCAACCAGAGGAACCTGGCCCGCAAGGCGAAGACCACCGAGATCTTCCAGGAGATCATAGACGCCCAGGCCAATGACATCACCCGCGAGAATGCCAATATGAACGCGGACACCCCTGCCGGAATGATGATGAAATTCGCGTCCGAAGCCACCAAGACCTACGTGGACGAGTGCCTGCTGGCCGAAGACGTAAGGGAGGCCGTGATGAACGGATACATCCACATCCACGACAAGGACTATTATCCTACGAAGAGCCTTACCTGCATCCAGCACCCTCTGGACATCATTCTGGAGCACGGACTCAAGGCCGGACACGGCGAGAGCCGCCCTGCGAAGAGAATCGAGACCGCCAGCGTGCTCGCCTGCATCTCCATGGAGACGGTGCAGAACGAGATGCACGGAGGTCAGGCCATACCGGCATTCGACTTCTATCTGGCTCCTTTCGTTAGAAAAACTTTCCAGGAAGAGCTTAAGAAACTTGGCGAATACGACAACTGCGACTATTCCCACCTTAACGATATCAAGATAGACGATTACCTCAAGCGCGACCTCACCGGATTGAAGGGCGACGAGAGGGCTGTGCAGCAGTGCATCAACCAGACCGTGGCCCGCACCCACCAGAGCATGGAGGCCTTCGTTCACAATATGAACACCATCCATTCACGTGGAGGTAACCAGGTGGTATTCAGCTCTATAAACTACGGAACGGACACCTCTGCCGAGGGTCGCTGCATCATCCGCGAGATCCTCAATACCACCTACGAAGGTGTGGGCAACGGCTCGACGGCCATCTTCCCTATTCAGATCTGGAAGAAGAAGAGAGGCGTCAGCTACCTGCCGGGAGACCCCAACTACGACCTGTACAAATTCGCCTGCAAGGTGACAGCCCGCAGGTTCTTCCCCAACTTCCTGAATCTGGACGCCACATACAATCAGGATCCGGACTGGAAGGCGGACGATCCTAAGCGCTATCTCCACGAGGTGGCCACCATGGGCTGCCGTACCAGGGTGTTTGACAACAAGTTCGGTCCGCGCACATCCATCGGCCGAGGCAACCTTTCTTTTACGACCATCAACATCGTGCGCCTCGCCATCGAATGTATGGACATAGAGGACAAGGAAGAGCGCATAGCCGCCTTTATGGGCAAGCTTGACTGGGCGCTCGACATCTCCGCCAAGCAGCTCAACGACCGCTTCAACTTCCAGAAGACCGCCCTCAAGAAGCAGTTCCCTCTGCTGATGAACGGCCTCTGGCTCGGATCTGACAAGCTTGGCCCGTGCGACACCGTGGAAAGCGTGCTGAACCAGGGAACCCTGGCGATAGGATTCATCGGACTGGCCGAGACGCTCATCGCGCTGGTTGGCCACCATCACGGCGAGAGCGATGAGGCGCAGGAACTTGGCCTGAGGATAATAAAGCATATGCGCGAGCGCATCAACGGCTATTCGGAGAGCTATCAGCATAACTACAGCCTGTTCGCCACCCCTGCCGAGGGACTTGCCGGAAGGTTCACCCGTATGGACAAGAAGAAGTTCGGCATCATCAAGGGCGTGACCGACAAGGACTACTACACGAATTCCAGCCACATCCCCGTATATTTCCATTGTACTCCTGAGCACAAGGCCAAGATCGAAGGCCCTTACCATCAGTACGAGGGCGCCGGCCACATCTTCTATGTGGAGATCGACGGAGACGCCACCCACAATCCTGAGGCCATAATGAGCATCGTGGACCTGATGGACAAGTACAACATCGGCTACGGCTCAGTGAACCATAACAGGAACAGGTGTCTGGACTGCGGATACGAGGATGCCACGGAAGGCCTCAAGGAGTGCCCTCACTGCCATTCGACGAACATCGACATCCTTCAGCGAATCACCGGGTATCTGGTAGGTACCACCAACCGCTGGAACAGCGGCAAACTTGCCGAGCTCAAGGACCGTGTCGTTCACAAATAAAATATCGGTACTGGATATAGTGGCGCAGACTATGGCCGACGGGCCGGGTCTGCGCACTTCCATATATTGCGCAGGATGTCCCCATCACTGCCCGGGCTGCCACAATCCCCAGTCGTGGAACATAGCCAACGGCAAATGGATGTCCGTGGACGATCTTTTCGACACCATAGTGGAGGATGAGATCTCCAATGTGACCTTTACCGGAGGCGACCCGTTCTTCCAGGTGGAGGCGTTCACCGCGCTCGCACGCCGCATCAAGGCGGAGACCCGCAAGACCATCTGGTGCTGGACGGGATATACCATAGAGCAGATCCGTGAGGACCCCGTCAAGGCAGAACTTCTCAAATACATAGACACTCTGGTGGACGGACCGTTCCTGATAGACCAGAGGGACACGACCCTGCTTTTCCGCGGGTCACCGAATCAGCGCATAATACATCTTACGCCTGTGGAGGATGACATCTGTCCAGGGGCGGTGGAACTGGTTAAGCCCCGTTAGAGCAGCCAGGGTTCCGGGTCTATGGATGAGGTGCCCTTCCAGAGCTGGAAGTGGAGCTGAGTCTCGCCCGAGATGGTGTCGACCGTACCGAGCACATCGCCTGCGCTCACCTTGTCACCGGCCTTCACGTTGACCTGTTTCAGTTTGCAGTAGAAAGTGTAGTATTCCCCGTGCTGAACGAGCACGCACTGGTTGTATCCCGGCATTACCACCACCTGGCACACGGTCCCGTTGAATACGGCGCAGACCTGCGCCCCGGTCTCGGCGGAAATGTTCACTCCGTTGTTGAACGGCAGGTCAATGTTCTTGTAGACAGGGTGTTTGTGTTTGCCGTACTGCCCCACGACGGTGCCGCTCACCGGCCACGGCAGCTTACCCTTGTTGGCTGCAAATTCGTTCGACAGCTGAATGTCCACCTTCTTCTGCGGGCTGCTCTTGGCCTTCTGCTTTCTGTTCTGCTCGGCTATCATCTGCGCGATTTTTTTGTTCAGCGCATCGATCTGCTTCTGCTTTTTCTTGATCTCGGCCTGGTAGCGGGTCTTGTTCCTCTTCAGGTCCTGAACTATCTGCTGCTCCTTCTTCTCGGTGGTTTTCAGCCGGTTGAGGTTCTGATTCCGCTCGGACAGCAGGGAGACGTTAACCTTTCGCAGCGAATCCAGCTGAGCTTTTTCCAGGGACAGCTGAGCCTTGCGGGCCTCGATCTTCTGTGCCTCTTCGCGCAGTTCGTCCGATGCGGAGCGGAGGTAGTTGAACCGTCGCACCACCTGCGGGATGCTCTCCCCGGACAGCACGTAGAGGAAGCGCAGACGCGGATCGCGGCTCAGATATGCGCTTCGGATCAGGGTTTCGTAGTACGCGAGATTCTCGTCGAGCCGCGCCTGTGTGCGGTCGATTTCGGCCGATTTGGCCTTGATCTCCCTGTTTATGGAACCCAATTCGCGCTCGGACTCCGTAACGAGCTTTCTGCTCGAAGAGACTTTCTTCCGGGTCAGGGCCAATTTCGCAGTGGCGTCGGCGCTTTTGCCTTCATTGGCCTTCAGCTGCTTGTCCAGGGCGGCGATCTCCTTGCGCAGGCGCTCGATCTCCTGTTTCTGGGCGTTCTGGCCGTAGCCGAGGGCGCTCAGCGCAAGCAGAAGGGTGAGGGTCAGGAGGATGCGTTTCATTTGGCCTGCTTGGAAAGGTTCATATAGAAGTTGCCCAGGTCTATCTCGCCCAGGGCGTAGAGGGTCATAGCGTAATGCTCGAGAATGACCTTGTGCTCCTTGCCGCCGTACACCATACATTTCTTGAAATACGTGCGGGCGTTCCCGTAGTCCTTCATCAGGTAGAGGATGTAGCCGTAGGTGTCCAGGAACTGCACGTTCTCGGGCTCCAGCTTTAGGGCTTCGCGAGACATCTTCTCCGCCTTCCTGAGCTTCTTGCCTTCGGTGCTCAGGTAATAGGCGTAGTTGTTAAGGATCGTCGCGTCGTGCGGCTCGAGCTTGATGGCCTTGTCCAGGTACTTGTAGCTGTTCCTGTAGTCCTCCTGCGTGAAGTAGGTGTTGGCCAGGGACACATAGACGGCGCACTGGTCTTTGGTCTTGTCCAGGTGCCGCAGGGCTTCTTCGCCGAGCTGTATGACCTTCTGCGGGTCGTCATCGGAGATCGACATCAGCGCGAACCAGCCGGTGCCGCTTTTCGGATAGAGCTCTGTCAGCTGCTCGAAATGCCCGTATGCCTGGTCCTTTCTCCCCGTGACCATATCCCAGCTTCCGGCCAGGCTTATGGCCAGGGAATCCGTCGGATGCGCGGTCAGGAGCGTATCCACCATTGTGTCCAGATTCTTGTGGTAGATTCTGTAGGTCTGCCCGTCCACGAGGTTCAGAACATGCTTGAGATATTCGACTTTGCTCTCAACTTCCACTGCCGGGGAGATCAGATATCCCGGAATGGTGGCGAAATATGCCGCCAGATTGTCCTGGGTTCGGTAGATCTCCGCGAGAGGCATGATCGCCGGGACATAGTTCGGGTCTTCTGTCAGAGCCTGCTGGAAGAGCAGCGCCGCAGTCGAATCGCGGCCATTGCTCATCTCCTTTTCCGCCCTCAGGCAGAGCGTGTATGGGGAGTTGTACTCCTCCGGCCATTTCTCCGCCATAACCAGGGCCAATGAATCCGCATATGATCTCAGAGCCGGGAACGCCGAATAGACATTGTACTGCGGCAGCATATAGTAGCTGTTGTCCGGGTCGATTTCGGAGGCCCGCTCCCAGCACTGCATGGCTTTCTCGAGATTGTCCTCGTAGAAGTAGCAGTATCCGAGGTAGCACCACGCGGCGTCGTTCTCCGGTTCGCTCTTCAGTAGCCTTAGCGACAGTGTCTTGGCCTTCTTGTAGGATTCGTCGCTTATCAGCTGTGCGATGTCCACGATGCTGATATCGTCCGTAGCCGTGGCTATGGACAGGGTGGAGAATAACAGTATGCAGGACAGCAGTAAATGCCTAAATTTCATAACAGGGCAAAATTAACCAAAAAACCTTAAATTTGGGGAAGTTTTCAGCATCAATGCAACTATTCGACAGAAACAGGCATCTTAACAGGTGGATACAGGGCGCGAAAGAGGGAGACCCGCGTGCTCAGAAATCCATCTACGATATGCTGTCGGCCAAAATGTACGCGGTGTGTCTGCGTTATATGGGCGACAGGGAATCGGCCTGCGACGTGCTTCAGGATGGGTTTGTGACGCTGTTCAGCAAGCTGGACACCTATTCCGGCGAGGGCTCTTTCGAAGGCTGGGCCAGAAGGATTTTCATCAACACGGCCCTTATGTCGCTCCGCCGTCACGATGTGATGACGGGTACGGAAGACATAGAGACTGCCTATTCATTGGCCGACGAGGGGATGGATGCGCTGCAGTCGATGAACTACAGGGAACTGCTCGATATGGTAGCGACGCTTCCCGCAGGGTTCAGGACGGTATTCAACATGTATGTGATCGAGGGCTACTCCCACAAGGAGATAGGGCAGAAGCTGGGGATAGAGGAGGCGACGTCCAGATCGCAGCTGCAGAGGGCGAGGATGCTCCTGCAGGAGAAAATTAAAGGAAGAAAGTAATGAACGGGATATTTGACAGCAAGGTTAGAGAAAAGCTCCTCTCCGCTGAGGTGAAAGCCCCGGCAGAGGCTTGGGAGGCCATCTCCGGAAGGCTCGGGCATACCGTCGCCGCTCCGTCGCGCCGCTATGGCGGATGGTGGGGTGCCGCGGGTGTGGCCTTGTGCGGCGCGGCTGCCGCATTGGCAGTCTTCGT